>JANYJN010000397.1 GCA_025358475.1 Candidatus Solibacter sp. | reverse complement strand
ACGGGATCTGGAGTTGAATGCAAGCTGGACTGGGAATGGTCCACTATCCCTTCAGTCACCGCTACCGCCAAGCCGGCCGCGTCGCCCATCGCCGACGCAGTGCAAGGTGGAGAGGCGGGCGATCAATTCACCTCGCGACTGGTTTCCACGGGGCAACTGCTGACGCAGGATCGTTTCGCGGCTGCCTTGAAGGCGCGGGCGTGGCAATGCCTCCGCGCGGACGAAATGGGAGATCCGGCCGGGTGGGCGTGGTCCGAGGCCGGCGCATTGGACAAGCGCGGGCACACCGAGGGTTGGAAGCTGGCGCGCAGCGTGGAGGCCGAGGTCCGCGATGTGGTCAGCCGGATCGGTGCGTTGCTGAGGGCTGGCTGGAGTGAGGTGATCGTCGTGACGGATCACGGCTGGCTGCTGGTGCCGGGCGGTCTGCCTAAGGTGGAGCTGAAGTCGTTCCTGTCCGAGCACCGCTGGGGTCGTTGCGCGGCGTTGAAAGCTGACGCACAGACTGATGCTCCAACGTTCAAGTGGCACTGGAATCCAGATGTGGCGATCGCCAGTCCGCCGGGTGTGGGGTGCTACCGTGCGTCCATGGAGTATACCCATGGCGGGATCTCGCTGCAGGAGATGGTGACGCCCGTCCTTCGGATCACCGCGGGCAAGGCGGCGTCCGGCTGCGCCCAGTTGTTGGAAGCCAAGTGGACCGGGGCGAAGTGCCGGGTGCTGGTGGGCGGCGATTGCGTGGGCGTTCGCGTGGACGTGCGCTCCAACCAATCCGGCGCGAACACTTCGCTACTATCGGACAAGCAGGCGCGGGAGATCACAGCGGACGGCAAGGTCACGGTCTTCCTGGAAGATGATGCCGATATCGGCAAGCAGGCCGAGATCGTTTTACTGGACGCGAATGGACAGGTGATCGGTTCCTTGACCACGACCCTTGGAAACTAACGCGATGAGCCAACAACTGGATGCGATAGACACGATTGCGACGAGGGCCTTCGAAGGCTATGTGGTGCGCAAGGACCTGGTGCGCAAATTCAAGGGCCAGTACCCTGTTCCCACCTACGTTGCGGAGTTTCTGCTGGGCCGGTACTGCGCTTCCGTGGACGACGAGGAGATTGCCGAAGGCCTCAAGATTGTGGAGCGTCAGCTTGGCGAGAAGACGGTGCGCGCCGGCGAACATGAGCTGTTCAAGGCCCGCGCCAAGGACAAGGGGCACGTTAAGCTGATCGACATCATCACAGCCCGCTTGGATGCCGCCACGGATTCGTTCCTGGCTACGCTACCGAGCCTCCAGTTGAAGGACGTGCGGATCGGTGAGGCCATGGTGAACGCCAATGAGCGGATGCTCACAGGCGGCTTTTATGGGGAGGTCGAACTTGCCTACGACCCCGCCATCGCGCAGGAGAAGAGTGGCCGCCCGTTCGGCATCGAGTCGATGCGCGAGATCCAGCTGTCTAAGCGCGAGGTGCTGCCGGCGTTGTATCAAGGGCGGCAGCAATTTGACACGGAGGCGTGGAAGGGCTTCCTGATCCGCAGTATCGGAATGGAGCCGGAGCAACTCACGCCCCGCGCCCGGGACATGATGCTGTTGCGCATGGTCCCGTTCGTGGAACGAAATTACAACATGGTGGAGCTTGGCCCGCGGGGCACCGGCAAGAGCCACCTGTTCCAGCAGGTGTCACCGTATGCGCACCTGATCTCCGGGGGCAAAGCGACGGTCGCGCGGATGTTCGTCAACAACGCGAGCGGCCAGCGCGGACTTGTTTGCCAGTACGATGTGGTCTGTTTCGACGAGATCTCCGGCGTGTCCTTCGACCAGAAGGATGGCGTGAACATCATGAAGGGCTACATGGAATCCGGCGAGTTCAGCCGCGGGAAGGAAAGCATCCGCGCCGATGGCGGTATTGTGATGGTGGGCAATTTCGATGTGGACGTCCAGCACCAGCAGCGGGTCGGCCATCTGTTCGGTCCACTGCCGCCCGAGATGCGGGACGATACCGCGTTCATGGATCGTATCCACTCGTACCTGCCTGGTTGGGATTTGCCTAAGGTACACCGTGATCTGCTGACGAATCACTTCGGCCTGGTCAGCGACTTTCTGTCCGAATGCTGGAATCAGTTGCGGCGCCAGAGCCGGCAGAACGTGTTTCAGGGGCGGACCCACCTCGGCGGTGCGCTGAGCGGACGCGATACTACGGGCGTTCAGAAGACGGCGAGCGGTCTGATCAAACTGGTATCACCAGACCCAGACACTCCGGTTCCCGATGACGTCCTCGAGTGGGCCTTGCGGATTGCGATGGAGTGCCGGCGGCGGGTCAAGGAACAGCAAAAACGCATCGGCTCCGCCGAGTTTCGCAATACCCAGTTCAGCTACTCGATGGGAGAGGACGGGGTGGAGAAGTTCGTGGCAACGCCCGAGCTTTACAGCGAGAACAGCATTGGCACCGATCCTCTGCCCCCCGGGCAAGTCTGGGTGATTTCGCCGGGCGGAGGCGATGAAAACCCGGGGCTGTATCAGATCAACATCACCGAAGGTCCAGGCGGCGGGGTCAAGATCCTGAATCAGCCGGCACCGGCGCCGTTCAAGGAAAGTGTGCGGTGCGCCGAGCAGAACCTGTATGCGCGCGCGAGGGAACTCGTCGGCGACCGCGAACCTCGGCAACATGAGTTCTCGGTTCAGCTGCGCGCCTTTGACAGCTCCAGGAGCGGATCAGGGGTGGGCGTCGCGGTGCTGCTGGCGCTGTGCTCATCGCTGCTCCAGAAGAGCGTCAAGGGCGGTCTCGCGGTCACGGGCGGTCTGAACTTGGGCGGCTCCATCGAAACGATCTTCAACCCCGTGGCCGCGGTCGAGATTGCGGTCGAGAAGGGCGCTGCCAGCATATTGATGCCGATAAGCAGCCGGCGGCAGTTGAACGATTTGTCCGACGACGTTGCGGCCAAGATCACCGTCCATTACTATCTCGATGCGCGCGATGCGTTACTGAAAGCACTGGCGATCTGATCGCCGGGAGGATTCACTCGTGGCAAAACTCAATTGGGACAGGGTCCGCGTCGAGGACAGGATTCGGCGCCACGGGTCGGAATCGTCGATCCACCCGCCGGCCCCGGTCCCGGTGCGCCGAGGTAAGCCACCGAGGCGCAAGAAGAGCGGCAATCGCGCTCCGAAACGCCTGGTGGAGTGTGATCTGTGCCCGGTTCTTTTGAAGGGGAAGAACCTACGGAAGCACATATTCCAAGTCCACGAAAGCCGAAGGTCCTGTCTCCGCCCCCGACGCAAAACAGCAGCGTCCAACGCCCCGCGCCTGCAGCTATACCCAGAAAAGCGCCTGAGATGATCAGCATTGTGCGCCTCGAGGAAGAGCTTCCTCCCTACTTCCGCGCTCTACTTATGGACGTGGCGAGAGCCCAGGGCGCACGAATAACGTCTCACTCGGAATCCGTGCCCATCGAGATCGCAGAGAAGATCCGCGCTCACTTCAAACGGCGGACCTGAGATCGCCGAAATCTGCGGAAGTTCGTCCCCGGAGAGTGTCCGGTGCGCCGAGCAGGACCTCCATGCACGATTGAAAGAACTCGTCGGCGATCGCGAGCCTCACCGGCACGAGTCGACGCCGGGAGTGGGTCGGCGGTCGTTGTCGCGGTGCTCTTTCTTCTCGCGCTCCGCTCATAGCCGATCCAGAAGTGCATCAAGGTGGTCTTCCGGTAACTCACGGTCTGAACCCCGTCGGTCTGAATTGGCCCAAGAAGGGGCGTAACCTTCATTCCTGGTTGACGTTGTCCGGGGCCGGTGGGCATTCTGTGCCCGATATGTCGAGGTCCAACACGTCGCATGGCGCCACTCGGAAATGCTGCTTGGCGGCAATGTATTTCTCAGTTGTGGCAATGCTCGCGTGCCCGAGCGTTATGGAGAGCTGTTCGATCGGCGCGTGTCCTTCATGGGCCAAACGCGCGAAGCTCCGACGAAGGTCGTGCGGCCGCACATCGGGGTCCACCTTTTGGGCGTGTTCGAGAACAATATCGTAGATGGCCTGTCCGGTAAAGCCTTCTCCTTTAACTGCGGAGCACTTTGTGATCTGTCGAAACAGCCGCCCGGCCATGATCGAGCCGGCTCGGCACCACACATCCACCGCCGCCTTGGCCCAGATCGGTACCGCTACGGTTCGAATGCGTCCGTGCTTGCCAACCACATCGGCGATGACCCACCGGTCCTCGACAATGCGAAACTGCGCTACCGAAACCGACGCAGTCTCATCGCGCCGAAGGCCACAGCCGAGCAGGACTGCCAGTAGGGCGCGGTCCCGCTTGCCACGAAGTGAGCCGGAATTTGGGATGCCAAGAAGCTGGCGGGCACCAGCCGACGTCAACCACCTCCCAATACGGACACCGTACAGCCGGACACCCCGCACCTTGGAGATTGCGACCGCGATACTTACATCGAGGAGACCGTTATCGGCTGCTTCCTGGGCGAGTCGCCGCACGGCGGCCAGCCGAAGATTGACTGTGGCTGGCGCCAGTCTCTTCTCGAGGAGCATTGCTTTGTAGCTATGAACCAAGGCTTTGGACATAACCGAAGGCTGCTCACCCTGAGACCATGTCAGGAATTCATCCAACGCAGCTCGATATGCCCGGCGTGTATGGGGACTCGCGAGGCCATCGAG
>JANYJN010000391.1 GCA_025358475.1 Candidatus Solibacter sp. | reverse complement strand
GGAGATGTTCCGCATCCACGCCGCCATGAATTCGCAGGCTCTGGAATTCGACGAGCCCTTCGAATACCATCCGCACATCACGCTGGCACAGGAGATTCCGCCGGGCAGCGTCGCCGAGGTGAACCGGCTGGCGCAGGAGCTGTGGGACGGTTACACGGGGCCGCGCAGCTTCCGCGTGGAGCGCACCGCGTTCGTGCAGAATACGCTCGGCAACTGCTGGCTCGACCTGGCGGAGTTCTCGCTGAGCGCCGTTACCGTCTAGGTCTCCGACCGTCTGAAGCTGTGCTGTTGGCCGCAACCCCTCCCCCACGGCCGGGGCTCCGATCAGAGCCCCGAGCGTCAGCGAGCGGGTCGGGGCACCCATCTGGCTGGGAAGCGGTGGGGCGGATGCCTCGACCTGGGCCCCAGCACGCAAGTTTCTGAGACAATTTCCACTTTCTGCCACTAAACTATTCGAACGCTTCCGTCTATGTCTTGGTCTAACTGTGGATACTTTAGCTGTTTGTGATCCCGCTCCGGTCGCCATGGAGGGCTTGCGTTGCCTCATGGAAGCGATTGATGGACCGCGCGTGGTCGCGGTGGATACCAATGTGGAAGCCATCGCCGCCGCGGTACGCGAACTCCAGCCCTCGCTTCTGATTGTGGATAAGGGGCTCGGCGTACTCAACTTCAGGGATTGGATGCGCGTGCTGAAAGCCGCCGAAAAACCGATCGCGGTGATTGTGTGGGGAACGCCGATGAGCCAGTCGGAAGCGGTGCGCTTCCTGCAGGCGGGTGCTTCCGGCGTGATCCGCAAGAACGCCCCTCTGGACCAACTTGCCGATTGCGTCCGGGCGGTAGCGGCGGGACGGAGCTGGATGGAGACCGACGCGGTCAGCGATCCGGGCTTGCCTCTCCGCACGGCACGTTCCTCGCTTACACCACGCGAGGTACAGGTCATGGATCTGGTGGAGAACGGGTTGAAGAATAGGGAGATCGGCCAATCCCTGGGCATCCGCACCGGAACGGTGAAAATTCACCTGAAGCACATCTTCGAAAAAACCGGCATTCGGGGGCGCTACGGATTGGCACTCTCCGGGTTGAAGCTGAAGGGGTTGCTGGCGGTGGCGAGGTAGTCGCGGTGGGCGCGGCCCGTTACCATGGGGTCCTGGGGTAGCACGTGGGAGCGACGGTCACCCTGGAGTTCCTCTGCGATGAGGGCCACGGCGCCTCAGAATTTCGAAGTTATCCCTGGAGAGCTTCCCAGCTTGTTGAGCAGCGTAACGCCGACCGAGTCAATCCCCGCCGCATTCCCCTGAATCGTGAAAGGCAGCACCAGCGTGAACTGGCTGCCGAACCGGCCGGATGCCGCACTCCGATACCAAGTGGCGGCCAGGTCGGTTAGCGGGATGGTGAGTTGCGTGGTTTGCAGGTTGCTGCCCGCCGAGGGCGTGAGTTGAACCACGGCCTGGGTGAGCTGGCACGGCGTCGAGTAAGCCGTGAGGTGCAGCTCAAATCCGCTCGCCGTGTGCACTACTTGCAGGGTGCGCGTCACCGGAGCGGTGGGAAGCACGTGCAGGGTGCGCGAAGATGTCGCCGTCACATCGCGTCCAGCCGATTGGAGAGAAAGATTCAGAGTGATGGTGCCCGCTACCGTTCCGGTCTGCAGCGCTATTTTGCCGATGGAAAAGACGGCCGTCTTGCTGTTGGCAGGAATCGTAAAATTCACGGTTCGTCCGCCGGTAGAGAACTGGACCGACGCGTCATCGATTGCGACCTCCGCCTCGGGAGTGAACGTAATCGCGATCTGGCCGGTGAGTTGCACCGGGTAGGACGTTGCCAGCGATACATTAAACACGGGCTGGTCGGCGGCATTCGCCGGGTCCGGCAGGCCGTCAAGGCTCACCGAGGGCGGCGGGGGCAGGCTCACCCTCAGGGTATAGTCGCGGGTAGCCGATCCGCCGCTCGCGTCCGCTACCTGGAGAGTGAAGGAGAACGTGCCGTTGGCATTGGGCGTCCCCGTAATCGCGCTGGCTGCCGAATCGAGCGCCAGCCCGGGCGGCAGCGAACCTGTCTTTACCGTCCAGATGTAGGGCGGTACGCCGCCGGTCGCGCTCAGATTGCGCGCGTAGGAGGAGCCAGCGAGCGCGTCCGGCAGTGGGGACGCCGTCGTGATGGTCAGGTTGGATGTCACGGCGAGCGTGAACTGCTTGGACGCAGTGACGGAGTTGTTGTCCGTGACCAGCACACCAAACGTAAAGTTTCCACCCAGCGCCGGCACGCCAGAGATGGTGGCCGTGGCGGCGTTGAAGGAAAGCCCGGCCGGGAGCCCGCCCGAGGTGATGCTCCAGAGAAACGGGGGCGTTCCGCCGGTGGCCGCGAGCGCCTGGGAATACGACGCCCCCGTGGTGGCCGGCGGCAACCCGGACGGCGATGAAATCGCGAGCGCCGCGGCCACTTGGAGGCTGAACTGTTTACTCGTCTTGCGCGCCAGGCTGTCGCTTAGATCTACCGTGAATTGAAAGGAGCCAGCCGCCGATGGCACTCCGCCCAGGGCTCCCGTCGCGGTGTTCAGCGTCACGCCCGCCGGCAAGCCGCCGCTGCTGATCGACCATATATAAGGCGGCGTTCCCCCCGCGGAATCAAGCGACTGCCTATAGGGCAGGCCGACCGTAGCGGGCGGGAGCACCGGCGCCGTCGTGATGATGAGACCCGCTGCCGTGGTCATCTGGAATTTGCGCTCGGCAAATGCGTTCACGCTGTCCACCGCCCGCAGCGTGAAACTGAACGAGCCCACTACGGTAGGAGTCCCGCTCAGGCTGCCGCTGCTCGAATCCAGCTTGATCCCCCCCGGCAGGGCGCCGGCCGTCAACGACCAAGCGTACGGCGGCGTCCCTTGAGACGCCCGCAACTGCTGCGAGTAGGGTGCTCCAATCAGAGCGTCGGTCAGAGAGTTCGTCGCGATACTGACCGCTCCATTGATGGTGATGGCGTACCCCATCGTGGCGCCGGCGCCCGCATTGTCGGACACCTGAATGGAGAAGGTGTAGTTCCCCGCAGTCTTAGGCGTGCCGCCAATCGCTCCCGTGGGATCCAGCGCCAGGCCCGGTGGCAGTAAACCGTAGCTGAGGGACCATGAAAACGGCATAGAACCTCCGGTTGCCGTCAACGTCTGCAAGTAGCTCGCGCCGACGGTGGACACCGGTAGGGACGGGGTGGTGATCTGGATGGGAGGGGGCAGGATCTGGAGTGCGAACGTCTTGGTCGTCTTGGTTCCCGCGCTGTCGGTGACCTGCACAGAAAACGCAAAAATGCCGCTGCTCAAAGCGGGGCCACTGATGGTGCCGGTGGTGCTCAGGTTCAGCCCGCCGGGAAGAGCACCTGAATTGAGAGCCCACGAGTACGGCGGCGATCCGCCGCCCGCGGCGAGAGCTTGGGAATAAGCTACGCCGACAGTGCCTGATGGCAGCGACGATGTGGTAATGCCTAACGTAGGCGGATTAATGGTCAGCGACAAGGCAGCCGTGGCGGAGGCCGCCGCGCTGTCCGTCACCCGCACTGTGAAGGTACTGGACGCGGCAGTGGTAGGCGTGCCCGATATGGTGCCGCCCGCGGCGAGAAGCAACCCGGCGGGTAGCGTTCCGGTCGCCAGGGACCACGAGTACGGCGGCGATCCGCCGGATGCGGAGAGTGCTTGGGAATAGGCCAGGGCGACGGTGCCCGGGGGCAGCGACGACGTGGTAATGCCTAACGTAGGCGGATTGATGGTGATCGACAAGGCAGCCGTGGCGGAGGCCGCCGCGCTGTCCGTCACGCGCACTGTGAAGCTACTGGATGCGGCAGTGGTAGGTAAACCCGATATGGTGCCGGCTGGGGCGAGAGTCAACCCAGCGGGCAGCGTTCCGCTCGCCAGGGACCACGAGTAGGGCGGGGATCCGCCGGACGCGGCGAGCGCTTGGGAATAGGCCACGCCGACGGTGCCCGGGGGCAGCGACGACGTGGTAATGCCTAACGCGGGCGGATTGATGGTCAGCGACAAGGTAGCCGTGGCGGAGGCCGCCGCGCTGTCCGACACGCGCACTGTGAAGCTACTGGACGCGGCAGTGGTAGGTAGACCCGATATGGTGCCGCCTGGGGCGAGAAGCAACCCGGCGGGTAGAGTTCCGCTCGCCAGGGACCACGAGTAAGGCGGGGATCCGCCGCCCGCGGCGAGCGCTTGGGAATAGGCCACGCCGACGGTGCCCGGGGGCAGCGACGATGTGGTAACGCCTAACGTAGGCGGATTGATGGTGATCGACAAGGCAGCCGTGGCGGAGGCCGCCGCGCTGTCCGTCACGCGCACTGTGAAGCTACTGGACGCGGCAGTGGTAGGTAAACCCGATATGGTGCCGCCCGCGGCGAGAAGCAACCCGGCGGGTAGCGTTCCGGTCGCCAG
>JANYJN010000356.1 GCA_025358475.1 Candidatus Solibacter sp. | reverse complement strand
GCCCATGGGCCCGGTCATCGTGACCGCCGATGAGATCGAAGATCCGCACAAGCTCGCCATTTCGCTCACCCTCAACGGGGAGCTAATGCAAAGTTCCAACACCGGGAACCTGATCTTCGGCGTGCCCCAACTGATCGCGTTTCTCTCCAGTGTGATGACCCTGGAGCCGGGCGATATTATTTCCACCGGGACGCCGGCCGGCGTGGGTTTCGCACGCAAGCCGCCCCGCTGGCTGCTGCCCGGAGACGAAGTGGCCGTGCAGGTGGAAGGCATCGGACGGCTGGTCAATCCGGTGGTGGCCGAGAGGTAGTTTCCTGCTAACATCGTCAGTGGTGTGCGCCCGTAGCTCAGTTGGATAGAGTGGCTGACTTCGAATCAGCAGGTCAGGTGTTCGAATCACCTCGGGCGCACCACTAAAATCAGGCACTGACGCCAAGTTCCGACGGAAGCCGAGATCTGTTTGTGTGCCAGAAGTGTGGCAAATTCAGCGACTCGGGCTATTTTTCCCGCCGCCTGCCGGTCAGCAGCGCTTCCACCTTCGCGGCAGCGGAACCCTGCATGTGGGGCAGCAACCAAAAAGCTCTCCCACTATCCCGTGCCAGGCCCCACAGTTGCGCCTTCTTACGATGAAGGAGGTGATGCTGCGGCTTGGCATCTCCCTGCAACGCACTTACGAAATGGGGCGTTTGGGCCTGCTACCAGTCGTCAGACCCGGCCGGCAGCTCCGCGTCGAGGAGGGGCGACTCACCAGCCTTCTGGAACAGAGGCCGGGCTATTGGGCTGCCCAACTTGACAGCCGGCGCAAAGGATGCGATTCCTGTGGAGGTATCATGCGAGTCAAGAATCTTCTCTACAGCCTGCTATTTTCGGCGGCTCTGTTCGGCCAGTCCGAGGCCCTGATCGAGGTGGACGCCGGCAAAATATTGCATGCCATCCCGCGCACTATCTATGGCACGTTTCTTGAACCCATCGGCAACAGCACCTACGGCGGCCTGTGGGCCCAGATCCTGGTGAACCCCAGCTTTGAAGAGAATCTCTGGAACGCCGGTGGCATCCGCCAGATGCTGGCCCAGCGGCCTGAGTTGGTGGAATCCTCCCACGTGGGCTTACCGCTTCCCTGGCAGCAGCTCGACCGCGCCCAGGGCTGGCGCTACGAACCGCGCTGGGGCGACGCGGCCAATTCGGCGCGCTCCCTGCTGATCATGGCCCTTCCGGGCAAGCAGACCGGAGTGCGCCAGCAGGTTTACCTGCCCGTGCACCGCGTGCTCCGCTACACTGGCAGCTTGTATGCCAAGCCGGTCAGCGGAGGCCGGGAGCTCGAAGTCTCGCTCCGCAAGCGGAATCATCCAGAGCAAGTTCTGGCCAAACAGACCATCCGCCTTGGCTCCAACGGCTGGGCGCGGCACGAGTTCGCCCTGGAGATCGCCAAAGGCGCGCTGGCCAGCCGCGAACCGGCCGATTTCGTGATCGCCATCTCCGACGAGGCCCGCGTCCTGGTGGACCAGGCATTCCTGTTCCCCGCCGACCACGTGGATGGCATGAACCCCGAGATGATCGAGATGTCCCGCGCCCTGCGTACCCCAGTGGTGCGCTACGGCGGCAATTACACCTCGGGCTACCACTGGCGCGATGGCGTTGGGCCCATCGACAAACGCGTCAGCATGCTCAACCAGTCGTGGGGCATGCCCGAATATAACCACTTCGGCACCGACGAGTTCCTGCGCTTCTGCAAGCTGATCGGCGCACAGCCGCAGGTGGCCCTCAACTTGGGCAGCGGCACGTCCCAGGAGGCCGCCGAGTGGGTGCGGTACATCAACGGCAAATGGGGCTCGGGCGGCCTGCTCTGGGAATTGGGCAACGAGCTTTGGGGCAATTTCCAGATCGGCTACCCCACCGAGCCCCGCGTGGCGGCGCGCACGCAGGAGTTCAGCGCCGCCGTGCGCCGGGTGGACCCGCGCGCCAGGCTGATCGCTACCGGGCAGGACCCTGACCACTTCGAGACCTGGAACGCCGCGCAACTCGCCAACGCCCCTGAGGGCTTCAACTACCTGTCCACACATTTCGTAGTGGGTACTGCCGATGTGGCCAAGCGCGACCCCTCGCCGGAGTTCATCGCCCAGGCGGCGCTGGCTCTTCCCGTTGGTCTGGAGCGGCAGTTGCGCGCCATGAAGCAACAAGTGGACGCCACCCCAAAGGCTCGGGGCAAAGTCGGATTCGCCTTCACCGAATGGCTGTACCACGGATCCGTCGCGCACGCCCCCATGTTCGATAACCAGGGCGGCGCCCTATGCACAGCCGGAATGCTCAATACACTGATACGCGTGTCCGATTTCATGCCGATCTCGGATATGACCGGCCTAATCGAGTTCGGCGGCATCTGGCAGAAGAACGGCCGCACCTACGGCGTCCCGGCCTACTGGGCTTTCCGCATGTACTCCACCGCGGACGCCTCCAAACTTGTCGAGAGCAGGGTCAAGGTGGAGCAATACGACGTGGACGAGGGTGTGCGGCGCATCCCTGTCATCCACGCGGTGCCGTACCTGGACGTGGTGGCCGCGCTCAACGATTCCGGCGACAAGCTGACGCTATTCTGCGTCAACCGCCACCTCAACCAAGAAATCCGCGCCGACATCCGCCTCTCCGGGTTCGCGGCCTCCTCCGCGCGCGGCCAGCGTCTCCAGGCTAAGGATCTGTATGCCACGAACGGCGACACAGAGCCCGAAGCCATCGTTCCGGCCGCGTTGCAGGTGAGCGTGAGTGGCGAAAGCTTCCAGCACGCTTTTCCCCCCGCCAGCGTCACCGTGATCGAGCTCTCGAGATTATGACTCGATCAGTTCGAGACTCGTTTATGCTGCGAATCGGATCGACCTCGCTCGCCTGTTGTTTGATCGCGGCGCCGCTCGCGGGCACGGAACTCTCCGTCACCATCCTCAATGAGGTGTGACGCGGCCCACACCTCGCCAGTCTACATCTATCGCGGCGGCAAACCCATTCCAGCGAATGCCACTTGCGTGCGAATGCTCCTCGATAGGGTCGACAGGCTTCTCGCCGCCCTCACCGCGAGCGATACGGGCGGCAAAATGCAGGCCGAGTCTATCGAACTGCGCGATAAGACTTTGAAGTATTGCCGAGAGGCCCGCGAGTTCTACGTCAGCAAACTCGCCAGGGTCGAGAAAGGAGTGCGGTAATCCGCAGAGGCGCGCGCGGATCTATCCCGGGCGAGACCGTACTTCTCAGCTTGGGGCTCCCCCCACTGGCGGCCCCCAAGCCGTGAGCCCCTCCGCGCGTGCGAAATGCAGAAACATCGCTGCGGTCCAGTGATAGCCAGGGTCGCCGCGGGCGCGCCGGTTTGGGCATCGAAAGGTTCGTACATGCCAAAGGATCGTGTTCCACCGCCGATATCAGAATGCCGAAAATCAGGAAGCAACCGCCGCCCTACTTCACGAAACATCTCGGGGTTGCTGAATTTGAATCCTGACGTAACGGCCCACGAATGGGCAGAAATACGCCGCCTAAAAGGCGGCTTGCAGGCAGGAATGCCTGCCCCAAGAGTTACTTCTTGGCGCGGATCTCGGCCAGACGCTTGGCCAGGTACTCCTGGTATTCCTTCTTCAACTGGGGATCGCGCGGAGTGCCGTAAATATCGCTCGATTTGTACTTGCCTTCGTCGAACTTTTGGCGCGTCCATTCGTCGTGAATATGCGTTTCGTCCGCCTTGTCCATGACCTCCTG
>JANYJN010000355.1 GCA_025358475.1 Candidatus Solibacter sp. | reverse complement strand
AGCGTGATTTGCCTTCCGGGGAGCGGGGCCCGGTGGATTGGGCGGCGTTGGCGCGGTTGGCGGCGAGTTGTTTATCGGAGATCGGTTTTGGGGTACGTGACATGGGGTCCTTCCGATTTGAGCTATAGCATCAGGAGGGGGGCGAGTCTGAAATAGGAATGGGGTAAGTGACGGGAGTGGATGGGATTAATTTTTTGAAGTTGGAGTCAAGGGGGCAGGATCTCCCAAAGCCCCCCTGGTCGGCGAGGACGGCATCTGGCAGGGTGGGTGCGAGCAGGCCGACGGGGGCGTCGGCCGCGGACCAGGGGGTCCGCCCCACCGTTGCAACGGCATCGGGCGCGTGGGCGTCCCGGTGCCGGCGGCATGCCGGCCGGCAGTTCGGTATCGTGGGAACACTTCGGGGCTGGGAGTGGGTGAACCACGCGGCCGGCTGGCTTCGACCCGTTAGAATTATTCTCGCGGCAGGGGGGGACCGCTTGTTCTATACTGGCCGAATGCGATGCAATGCACTGATCCTTTCCGCTTTATGCGCTGCCTTCTTCACCTCCTGTGCCAAACAGGAGGCCCCGGCGAGCGTAGCGGTTGAACTGCCGCACGCTACTGTAGTCCTCCGCGACGGCACGCGCGCCACTGGCGGCGTGGCCTCGTCCACGGCGTCGGAGATCACCGTCAATTTGGACGGCGGCGGGAGCCGCACCATACCAATGAAAGACGTCCGCCGCGTGGACTACGGTGAGACGGCGACGGCGGGCACGCCCGCCGAGCCAGCCGCGCCTGATTCGCCCCGCGCGCCCGCTGCGCCACGCCCCGCCGCGCGACCGTCCGCTCCGCCGCCGCCCGAGCCCACCCACACGGAGCACTACCATCCTTCGGCCGCGGCCGTTCGGAGCCGGACCCGCGTGCTGCCCGCGGGCACCGAAATCCCGGTGCGCAACGAAGAGACCATCGATTCCGGGAAAGCCGTGGAAGGGCAGGTCTACGCCGCCGAGATCGCCAGTGACGTTCGCGACGCCGATGGCGCAATCGTGATCCCGCGCGGTTCCAACGCGCACCTGGTCATCAAGTCCGCGACCAAGGGGGGCCGTTTCCGGGGCACCGCCGACCTGGTGCTGGATCTGGTGGCGGTATCGATTGAAGGCCAGCAGTACGGACTGGATGCTTCGGATATTTCGGAGAAGGGCCGCAGTGGAATTGGCGGCAACAAGCGCACCGGCGAATTCGTGGGCGGAGGCGCGGCTGTGGGCGCGATCATCGGCGCGATCGCGGGCGGCGGCAAGGGTGCGGCCATCGGCGCCGGGTCCGGCGCCGGAGCGGGCGCACTCACGCAGATTCTGACTAAGGGATCGATCAAAGTTCCGGCCGAAACCGTCATGATTTTCAAGCTGGATAGCCCACTGAAAGTAGTCGAATCGAGATAGTGCGTTGCGGTACAAGGGGGCTCACTGAATACTGAGCTGCTTAGGCCCCATCCGTCAGGGAGCGATTCCCCGATGAGCAGCAGCATTTTCATGATTCGTTGTGAGGTCCCAGGGGCGTCATGAGCAGCTTATTCCGCTAACCGACGCCCTTATTCCAGCAGATGCCCGTAATCGGCGGGATCGAGCCCGAACTTGTCCATCAGGCGCGGCAGGTCGGGCTTGAGCGTTTCCGGCGTGCAGCGCACCCAGGCGAGAATCACCGTCTCCACGCCTACGCGGCGCTTGCCCTCGTCATCGGCAATCCCCTCGGCGACGGCACGCAGTTGCGCTTCGGTGGCCTCACGCACCGGATACGGGGTTTGCCCCAGCACCTGGTGGAGTAGATCTTCGGCGGCATCGTTCCAGTTCATAGATGTAAACCATCATAGCCGAGGGCCCGATGTACAATACGGTTTGCCCCTTCGATTCTTCGTTCTTCTCGCGTTTACCCCTGTACTCGCCTTAGCCCAGCAGGCGTCGCAGCAGCGCGACACCGTGGTGGTCACCGGAACCTTCGAGCCCATGTCGCTTGAAGAGATGGACCGCGCCATCCGCGTGCTTCCGGCGCGCAGCCAGAGCCTGACGCTGAACACCCTGGTGGATCTGCTCAAGCTGGACCCTTCGCTGGACTTCGCCGAACGCGCGCCCGATGGCGTGCAGGGCGATCTTTCCATCCGCGGCGCGGGCTTCGGCAAGACCCTTGTGCTGCTCAACGGGATGCGCCTCAACGACCCGCAGAGCGGACATCACAATATGGACATCCCGGTGCCGCTAGAGAGCGTGGACCGGGTAGAAGTTTTGCGCGGATCGGGTTCCACACTATACGGCTCCGATGCCGTGGGCGGCGTCGTCAACATCATCACCGAGCCGCCCCAGGTAACCGAATTCCGCCTGCGCACGGCGGTGGGCAGCGACGGCATCAACCAGCAGCGCGCCGCGCTCGGCATCGCGGGCAAAAAAGTATCCGAACAGATCTCCTTCGCGCGCGATTTTTCTTCCGGCTTCCGGCCCGATCGCGATTATCGCAACCTGCAATTCGCCTCGGTGACGCGCCTCGCCACGGATTTCGGCAACGGCTCGCTCAACCTCGCCTACATGGACCACCCCTTCGGCGCCGACCAGTTCTACGGGAATTTCAATTCCTGGGAGGACACCAAGACGTGGTTCGCCGGGGTGCAGCAGGCCTTGGGCGCCAAGACCAGCGCGAGTTTCGCTTTCCGCCGTCACAGCGACCTCTTCGTGCTGTACCGCGACCGCCCCGAGGTCTTCTCCAATCACCATGCCGACGAAAGCTATCAACTGGCGGTGCGGCGCCGCGAGGAAATGTCCGCCTCCACGACCATCTATTACGGCGTGGAAGGGTTCCACGAATCCATCGTTAGCAACAACCTGGGCGACCATGCGCGCTCTCGCGCGGCCGCCTACGCCGCCACCGATTTCCGCGCACTCAAGCGCTTCTCGCTGACCGTCTCGGCGCGCGAAGAGATCTACCGCAACTTCTCCGCCGCGCTCACGCCCACGGTGGCGGGCGGCGTCTGGCTCTCACCGCAGTGGAAACTGCGCGCCTCCACCAGCCGTGCCTTCCGCATTCCCAGCTACACCGACCTCTACTACCACGACCCCGGCAACGTGGGCAACCCGGCGCTACGGCCGGAGAGCGCCTGGACCTACGAAACCGGCCTGGACTGGGCGCCCAGCGCGCGGTTGCGCGGCGACCTCACGCTGTTCGAGCGGCGCGAGACCGACAGCATCGATTATTACCGCACCTCCAGCACCGGCGTCTGGCGCGCCCTCAATATCCAGAACCTGAACTTCAAGGGCTGGGAGGCGTCGCTGCGCTGGACCCCTTCCGCCACGCATACCGTGGACTTCCGCTATACCGGATTGCACGGCACCCAGGACACCATCGCGGCGGGCTTCACCAAGTACACCTTCAACTACCCCACCGCCAGCGGTGTGTTCGCCTGGCAGATTGCGCCGCGCGGCAATTTCCTATTGCGCACGCGGGTGGGCGCGATCGAGCGCCCGGCACGGTCGATGTACGCGCTCTGGGACCTCTATGCCGCCCTGCCGCACAAGAAGTTGCACCCGTACATCCAAATCGGCAATGCGACCAACACTTCGTACCAATCCATCCCCGGCGTAGCGATGCCCGGCCGCACGATTGTCGGAGGCGTGGAACTGGTGCTGCGCAAACACTGAGGGCGCGACATGGGTTGCTCATGAGCGCAGATTCTTCAGGCTCCGCAGCGGTCGCTCAGGCGGCTTCGATCACCATACCGTCGGCATGAATCTCTCGCATGTGTTGGGTCATCTCCTCGGGGCGCATGAAGCAGCCGCCTACAGAGTCTCAACGAATTTAGAACGCTGCCTCAGAACGCGAGGAAAATGCGCCCGCAAGCGGTGCATTCGGAGGCTGAAGCATGCCGCACCTTTTTTATGAAGTTTCGCGGGCGCCGAGATGGAGGGTTTTGGCGAAGCTGCGGCCGCGCTCCAGGCCCTCCCGATAGAGTTGCCCGCGCTGCGCGCTGGACGGCTGGCCGTCATGCACGTGGAGGTATTCCAGGCCCTTGCCGGCCAGATAGGTGCCGGCATAGGCGATGGCGCCTTTGGGGATAAGGCCGCCGCCCAGCGGGATGTGGCCCACCAGTTCGCGTGCCAGCGCGCGCCATCCAAAGGCCCCGCCGGCAATGGTCAGCATGGCGCCCTTCTGCTTGCCGAGGCCGACTTCCTTACCGCAGGCGGCGGCGATCTGGAACGCCATGCGCACTTGATTGGCGGTGAGAAAGGCGGTATCGGAAGCGAACTCGCCGAACACCCAGGGAATTTCGATCAGGCTTGGAACCACGTTGGGCAGCGCCGAGGCGATGGCGAACAAGGCGTTCTCGCGCGACACCATCTGGATGATGCGCTCCACCACCAGGCGGCGGAAGGGCAGGAACTGGCGCCCCAGCGCGAGATCCAGTTCACCCTTGTCATTCAGGATCTCCGCGCAGGTGGCTTGGGCGTCGCCGCGATGATAGCTATAGGCGCCCGCCGGACAGGGAAGGCCGGGCTCGTAGAGCACGACATTCACGTCGGCG
Organism: Candidatus Solibacter sp.; assembly: GCA_025358475.1. Classification (GTDB taxonomy): domain Bacteria; phylum Acidobacteriota; class Terriglobia; order Bryobacterales; family Bryobacteraceae; genus Solibacter. Next base: position 6,015 of record JANYJN010000355.1, on the reverse strand, counting down.
GGCACTTCGGAATCGTTGGCGCGATGCACCTGGCTCAAGCGCTGGCGCCACTCCTGCCGCGGGAGCGTGGAGGGCACCAGGAACTCCTCCATTTCCGCATACGCGTTGCTGCTATCGGCCACCAACCCGAAATGCACGGGTAGTTCGGCCTGTTTGCGGATTTCGTCCGCGCTCAGCAAAGAGAGGGCGGAATGGGCTTGTTTAAGGACTTTGAACATAGCAGTCACTGGGGACGCTGCGCGCCGCTGAGGCGAAACATGACGCGCAACTCCTTACGCCATTCTACCGCCAGACCGACGCGCTCCACCTCAATGCCAGGTGCGAAAAAGCCCAATAAGGTCTCCGTGGCGGGGTGGAATTCGAGCGACGGCGAGACCAGCAAGAGGCGCGGCGGATCGGGGCGCAGTTCGATACCGGGAAAATAGCCGTTGGCGGAGAATTCGCGGCGATCCAGGTGCCACTTGACGCGCACCCAGTAGTCGAGCGCCTGGAGCGGAAGGTGGAGATCGGCGCTGGCCTTCAGCTCTACCACGGTGAGCCGGCCGGAGAGATCCACGGCCAGCAGATCGAGGACGCCGCGCTCGCCGGCGGCGAAGGCGGGCACCTGTCCGTAAATGGGGTCGCGGCATAGGGTGGCATCGAGGATTTCGATTTGGGCGCGCGCCATGGATTCCAGCCAAGCCTCGGGATACTGGCGGTAGAGCGGGTGCGCGGTATCGGCGCCGGCCGAGCGGGCGTGATCGAGCTCTTCGGCGAGGCGGGCGATTTCCGCTGCGTGATGCGGGCGCGCCGGGCGGCGTTCGCCGAGTCCGAAGAGGAGGCCGGCTGCGGAGAATTCGGCGAACTCGATGCCGCGGACGCGCAGGCTGGTGCGTCCATCGTGTTTGGGGATGCGCTCCACGCCAGGGAGAGTGGCGATCTGCTGCCAGGGTTGGGCGAGGTTGGGCGCGGGGCGGCGGCAGGGTTCGAGGCGGGTATCGAGATTGCCGTAATCGCGCGGTTCGGCGCGCACTAAGGCGTCGTCGCTGGTGTAGGTGAAGATCTCGAAGCGGGCGGACTGGGGATTGAGGCAGAGGACGCGCAGCGCGGCGGCGCGCTCCTGGCCGGCGGGGAGGTAGATCGCCAGCGCTTCCAGCGCCACGCGCCGCTCCCGTGCGCGCAAGTAGGCGAGCCAGATGAGGCCGAAGGAGAGAACAGCGGCGGAATCGGCATCGGGCGGGCAGGCGATGGCGGCCCAACCGTGCTGCCCGTGCTTGAGGTAGGCGCGCGGGAAGGCAGGGGAAAGGGAGTGCGCAAGGTCGGCCTCGGCGCTGATTTCGGCCAGGGTCCACTGGGGAAACTGGCGGCGCAGGAAGAGGCGGAAGCGCTCTCGGAAGACCAGGCGGCCGCTGCGCTTGCCGAGTTCCGCGCCGGAGCGGCGGGCAAGATCCAGGAGGAACATCTGGCCTTCGCGGTGGGCGAAGTGTTCCACCGTCAGGGCGAGGCGCGCGTTAGTGCTCTCGGTGATGGCGGTGAGGCGGCGGCTCCAGTTGCGGGTGCGGTCCCAGGCCTGAAGAGTGAGCCGCGAGCCGCGCATTTCGAGCGCGTAGTTTTCGCCATTGAGGGGGAGCAACTCCTCGCCGGGTTCGAGGAGGGCCGGCTCACGCGCGCTCTTGAGGAAGTCCTCGACTTCGGCGCGGATGCGCGCCTGGTCGCGGGTGACGGCGGTTTTCATCGGGGGAGCACAGCCTCAATGTTACCGAACTCGGGAGGCAGGGAGGTTGAGGAGGGCGGTTCACCGTAGCGACGCTGAGATGCTGAGATAAGCGCGGGGTTCAGCTTGAGGGCTGAGGCTTGGCGCGGAGAACACCGTTGAGAAAGTCAAAACCCGAGAGCGCGGAGTCAGCGGAGAACAGGGGTGAAAAAAGTCCGAGCTGCGCTCGGATGGACAAGCCGGAGGCTTTCCCGCTGAAGCGGAGAGGTGAGTGGGCGCGGGATAACCAGGCGGGGCGGTGCAGGGTTTTGGCCTCAACGGGCGGAGCCCGAGCTATGTTAGCTTGTAAGTTGAAATGCGACTTTTCCCAGTATTGAAAACCGGTGTCTGGATGACCGCCTTCTGCCTGTGCGCACCAGGGCAAAACGCGCCCAGCAAAGAGGCGCCTGTCAACGAGTCCAAGGGGATGCCGCCCCGCGTGACCCAGGCCGAGTATCAGACCCACGCGCAGGTTGGCGCGGTGACGATTGCGGCCGAGTTCACGGGGCATGCCGCCGGCACGCCGCAGAAAACCTTCACCACGGAGGAATATTTAGTGGTGGAAACGGCGTTTTTCGGCCCGGCAGGGGCGCGGGCCAAGCTGGCCATCGACGACTTTTCGCTGCGCATCAACGGAAAGAAGGCGGCCTTGCCCGGCCAACCGTACGGGATGGTGCTCAGCTCGCTTAAGGATCCCGAGTGGGAGCCGCCTTTCAAGCCCGAGAAGTCGAAATCCAGCATGAGCGGTGAGGGGGGTGGTGGGGGTCAGGGGCAGTCCAACGAAGCGCCCCCGCCGCCGCCCAAGATGTCCTTCCCGGAACGGCGCGCGATGGAACAGAAAGTGCAGAAGGCCACCCTGCCCGAAGGGGACCGCGCGCTGCCCGTGGCAGGGCTGATTTTCTTCCAGTACGGAGGAAGGACGAAGGGCATCAAGTCGCTCGAGCTGATCTACGCGGGTCCCGCCGGAAAAGCAACGCTGACGCTACAGCCGTAGCGTGAAGGGGCGAGCAGGAGGACAACGTTCTTGCAACGCTGCCCGATGCTGGCCGCGGTGCGTGTCAGCGATCCGTCTTTTTCGGCGCGGGCTTGCGGAAGCTGCGCTCCACCATGTCGTTGACGCCGGTGGAAACGGGGCTGTCGCGCCACAGCCAGCGCATCATCTCGGGCAGGATCATGCCGCCGAACTTCTGCCCGTGAAGGTTCATGCTCCACGAGAAGTTCACGTCATAACCCTTCTGCGTGAGCGCCTTCATAAGGCGAACGTTCTGGTAGAACCAATCGAACTTCTGGTCGTAGACCCCGTCGCGCACGCCGCGGTTATCGTTGCGGCCGTCGCAGAGGAACACGCGAATGGGCTTCTTCGCGCTGGCCAGCACGCGTTCCGGATACACATGGCCGCCCTGCAAATCCACGAAGCTGCCGACATTGCTGAGCACCTTGCGGAAAGCGTTGGGACGCTCCCACGCCACGGCGAAGGCAGCGATGGCGCCAGAGCTGGATCCGCCGATGCCGCGCTGTTCCGGATCCTTCGAGATGTTGTAGCCCTTATCAAGCGCCGGCATAAGCTCTTCGGTGATCACGCGCGCGTATTTATCGTCGGGCGTGTTGTACTCGATGCGGCGGTTGGTGGTGCCGTCGCCCCAGCCGGTCTGCGGGGTAGGCTCCGCTTGATCCGGCCGCCGGCCCGGGTTAATGAACACGCCGATCATCACGGGAATCTCGCGCCGGTAGATCAAATTGTCCATCACGTTGCCGGTCCGCAGGTCGCCGTTCTCGTCCTTGAACGCCTGCCCGTCCTGGAAAACCATCAGGCTCGCCGGCACCGCGGCGTCGTACTGCGCGGGCACGTATACCCAGTAGGTGTGCTGCGTCCCCGGGTAGACATTACTGGGCAGCGTGAACGGCCCGCGGATCTGGCCCTTCGGCACGCCATCCTGCGGGAGGGAGTCGGGGCCGAGCCGGTATTGCGAATTCGGATTTGGGCCCGGTGGCACGGGCGGCACTTGCGCGAACGCGACGAGCGCCGAAGCGGCCACCGCCATAATCCGCGAGAGTAATGTCGTTTTTTCCATAGGGAGCGGCCCCCCGCCGCGTTCACGGCAGGAACTGGAACCAGTTCAGGTTGCCGATGCCGTTGGTGGGGCCGCTGTGTTTGACCACTACGTAGAGGCCCCTCACACCAGCGGCTTCGGAGACGGGTGCGGTCACGGTGGTCCACGTTTGCCAGCCGCCCGTAACGGGAATAGGCGCCTGCGCGATGATGGGCCCGGCTGCACTATCCAGATGGAACTCCAGGGTGCCGCCCGTGCCCGCACTGGCCACGCGCACGTTGACGGACTTGGCGCCCGCGCCGAAATCGACATTGCGGTATTCGGCCCAGGAGCCGTCTGGCGCGAAGCCGAGATCGAACCCTCCGTCGGTGTCGGTGCAGTATTCGGTCTGGAAGCCGGAGACATCGTCGTAGCTGGACGCCTGGATCTGCTGGAAGGCATTCACCACCGGCGGCGGGCATAGGCCCCGAGCCGGCGGCACGCGCGGCACGCGAGACCCGCGCCCCCCGCGCGCCGTCACGGCGCAATCGCCACGGGGTCCGGCGGCACTCCACTGGAACGTCGCGCCGGACAGGGCCGGCAAGGTGTAGGCGAACGATCGCGCGTTCCAGAGCACTTGGAACGTTTTCGCCGACGCCGAATCGTTATAGGCCACCAACACGGCGCCGCGGTCCGGATTGAGAAACGCCGCGCCGATTACGCCGGGCGCGTTGGTGGAAGCGATGCGCACGGCTCCCGGCAGTACGAACTTGCTGAAGTGCCCCAGCGTGTAATAATCGATGGCCTTGGTGACGGCGCCGGTGCTCTGGTTCACCGTGATCAGCCCGTTACAGGTGCCGCAGCCACCGGCGTGCGGCCCGTGGTCTTCGTCCAGCGCCAGGCCCCATTTTACGAACGCCTTGCTCCAGTTCCGCATCGATTGAATGATGGCTTCGAAGTCTGTGCGCACCTCATCGGCCACCCAGGTTCCGCCCGAAGCTTCGGTGACATACTGGCCGAGATCGGGATGAAGATTGTGGAGCGCGGTCATCGCGCCCGGAGGCCCGCCGTACCAGTGCCAGGCGACGCCGGCAATTTGCGGCGAAGCGGCCAGCACGGCGTCGGCGAGCACGGCCTCGGGATAAGTGGGTGCATCCCAGTTGTGGTCGTAGATCAGGACCCTGGTCCGCGAATGGTTGGCGGCCAGCGCCGGCAGCACGTAGTCCTTCAGGATGGTGAGTTGCTGGGCGGCGGACATCGATTCGCCGGGATAGTTGGTGGGGACGTACAGTGGTTCGTTCTGCAGGGTGAGATAGTCGACGGGCACGCCCGCCGCTTCGTATGCCTGCACATACTTCACCAGATAGTTGGCGAACGCGGGGTAGCTTGAAGCCAGCAACGATCCACCAATCATCGAGCCGGTGCTTTTCATCCACCCCGGCGCGCTCCACGGGGAGCCGAGCATCTTGATGGAAGGGTTGATGGCCTTCGCCTGGCGGAGCAGCGGCAGGATATCCGCCTCGTCGTGCGCAATGGAAAAGCCGGCCAGGTTCGGATCCGTGCTTCCCGCCGCGACATCGTCGTAGGAATAGTGAGACCGGGCGAGATCGGAACCGCCCATGGGATTGCGGAGGAAGCTGACACCGATGCCGTTTGTGCGGTCGAACAACGACGCTATGACATCGGGGAGGGCGGCCGGCGGAACCTTCTGGTGCAGGAGGTACGCGGCGGAATCGGTCATGGAGGCGCCGAAGCCTTCCACCGTCTGGTAGGTTTGGGCGGCGGAGAGGGACACGGTGGGAAGCGTCGCGGAGCTACCGGCTGCGAAAGCCACTGGATTCTGTAACTGGAGCAACATCTTCCGATCGCTGGTAGTCAGCCAGACGTTGACCGTCTGGGCGCTCACCGGCCCAATTCCGGCGGCCAGCATACAGAGCAGGGTGGCGGCTATTGAGAAAGCATTCCTACCGGGCATAATCAGCCATGATTCAAGTATGCCCCGAGTATTCGTGGATCGGGCAACTTTTTTGGGCGCGCGCCACAGAGGTGGGTACTGGCTTGTCTTACGCCGAGCAGGGGGCGCTGTTGTGGGGCAGCTTGGTAAGCTGCGGCCGATTGGCAATCGACCAACTGCCGCGTTGGCCCGGGACAGTGGCGTTGCCAACCACCGCGCAGGCTGGTGGCCCAGTGCCACTGGTCTTTCTCACTATCGGGAATGCTGCGGAATTGGTGAGGCGGACCCCCCGGTCCTGG
>JANYJN010000337.1 GCA_025358475.1 Candidatus Solibacter sp. | reverse complement strand
CGCCAAGGAAGCGGAATTCTTCAGCTTCGGCACCAACGATTTGACCCAGACCGCCATGGGCCTGTCGCGCGACGACTATACGAAGTTCCAGCAGGAGTACCAGGATCGCAAGATTTTCGCCAACGATCCGTTCGCCGTCCTAGACCAGGAAGGCGTCGGCCAGTTGGTGAAAATCGCCGTCGAGCGCGGACGCAAGACGAACCCGAAACTGGAAGTCGGCATCTGCGGCGAGCACGGCGGCGAGCCGAGCTCGGTGCAGTTCTGCTACCGCGTGGGCATGGACTACGTATCCTGCTCTCCGTTCCGTGTGCCTATCGCCCGCCTGGCCGCCGCGCAAGCGGCGATCAGTGGCGACAAGGTGGAATCGCGGACCGCGTAATTGATTGGCCCCTGGGGCGGCCTCCCGGTCGCCCCAGGGATTGATCTGATTCTTGTACTAGCCAGCCCGCTGAGATCTCAGCACGCCAAATCCTGCCGGCCGATCTTGAACTTATCCAAATTGCCCAAAATGGTCAGCGCGATCTGCTTCGGGTCGAAAAACGTCTGTGCGATCCGGCGCACGTCGTCGGCTGTTACCACTTCGATGCTCTCCAGCAGCTCGTCCAGGGTAAAAAATTTGCCAAAGTACATTTCCTGGCGCGCCAGGTTCGACATGCGGCTGCCGGTGGATTCCAGCCCGAGCATCAGCGAACCCTTCAAGTGGTCCTTGGCCCGCCGAAGCTCCTCATCGCTCACCTGCCGCTCCTTGAGATCGCGGAATTCCTTGGTGATGGATTCCACCACTTTGGGCGCCGATTCCACGCTGGTCCCGGCGTATATGGAGAGGCAGCCAGTGTCCCGGTAGGGGCTCAGCTCGCTGAACACGGAGTAGGCCAACCCCTGCCGCTCGCGGATATTCTGGAACAGGCGCGAACTCATCCCGCCCCCCAGCAACGTGTTCAGCACGTAGCAGGCGAACCGCTCCTGGTGCGGCAGCGGATATGAGGGAACCCCCAGGCACAGGTGGACTTGCTCCAGCGATTTCTTGTTGCGCAACGCAATGCGCGCGTGCGTGCTGGGTGGCCGCTCCACGGGCGCCACGCCGCCCTTCGGCAGCGATTTGAAGTGCTGCCGGACCAGCGCCGTCAGCCCCGCGTGGGTCAGGTTTCCAGCCGCCGTCACCAGTATGTTGGCCGGCGCGTAAACCGCCTTGTAGAAATCCCGCAACATCTGGCTGTCGAAGCGGCGCACGCTCTGCGGCGTGCCCAGAATCGGCTTGCCCAACGCGTGATCCTTCCAGAAATTGGCCGAGAAGATTTCGTGGACCAGATAGTCCGGGCTGTCCTCTTCCATCTTGATTTCTTCCAGGATGACGCCCTTTTCCTTCTCGATATCCTCTTCGCGGAACATGGGGTGCAACACCAGGTCGGCCAGAACGTCGAACGCCTGGGACAGGTGTTGATCCAGCACCTTGGTGTTGAAACAGACCAGTTCTTTTGCGGTAAAGGCGTCTAGATTGCCGCCCAGCGCGTCCACGCTGCGTGCGATGTCTTCGGCCGACCGGCTGGTGGTGCCCTTGAACAGCATGTGCTCGATGAAGTGGGAGATGCCGTTCTGCCCCGTCGATTCGCGCCGCGAGCCGGAACCGATCCAGATGCCCACCGACACGCTGCGCACATGCGGCATAACCTCGGTGATTACACGCACGCCGTTGCCCAGCGTGCTGGTTTCGATATCCCGTATAGGGTTGGTTGGTGGTGTCATTGCTGGAATGCGGAAGGAACCTATCCTATTTGTAGCACTTTCGCACCAGTCAGTGGGCAGACGATCGCTATTTGTCGCTGCGCAGCCGCCAGCGGGCCTGACCGTGGTACTATTGCGCAAATCTGAACTCTGGAGGGTGATATGAGGCTTCAATATTTCCTGGGACTCGCGGCAGTCCTTTGCACGGCTACGATGATGGCTTTCGGCCAAGGAACTCCGCCGGTCGCGGGCACCAGCGTTAATATGGTTTCGGGTACGCAGCTTCCAGGAGGCGATCCGTTCTTGCAACGCCAGAACGAGCCTTCGATGGGCGTTTCTTCGCGAAACTCGCTTCATCTTCTCGCCGGCGCCAATGACTATCGGACGGTCGACCTTCCGGGTCTGCCGGGCGGCGAGCCTACAGGGGACGCATGGCTCGGTCTTTTTAAATCCTTCGATGGCGGCAAGACGTGGCAAAGCACGCTGGTGCCGGGATACCCGCAGGACACCTCGGCCCAGGGCGTGGCATCTCCAGTGCATGGATTTCAGGCTGCGGCCGATCCCATAGTCCGGCCGGGCACCAACGGGCTCTTCTTCTACAGCGGCATCGCGTTCAATCGCACTGGTTCGGGCGCCAACCCCCGCAGTTCGGTGTTCGTCGCCCGGTTTATCGACGACAACAATCTCGAAGGCGCGGATACCCTTCGCTACCTGGAAACGTCGACGGTCCAAGCCAGCTCACCGGGACACTTCGTGGACAAGCCATCCATCGCCGTGGATATCCCGCGTGCCGGCGCGAAGACCTGTGTGGTGCCGGGCACTCCCGCTCAATCGTTCCCGGCTGGCAGAATCTATATCGCCTGGACTCAATTCAACGGGCCCAAAGACAACGGCAATGCCGAAATCGAGTTTTCTTCGTCAGGCGATTGCGGGAAGACCTGGAGCGAAACGAAACGCATCAGCGGGCCGCAATTTACCAACCAGGGCTCCGCGATCGCCATCGATCCGAATACCGGAGCGGTTTACGTGGTGTGGCGCGTCTTCGCGCATAACACCAATGTCGATGCCATCATGTTCACCGCATCCTACGACGGCGGGGATGACTGGACGGCGCCCAGGCAAGTAGCGGCGACGATTCCGTTCGACCAGGGCACTACCGGCGTCTCCTTCCGGACCAACGCTTACCCTGCAATAGCCGTGGATGCCGGCGGCCGGGTTTACGTAACCTGGGCGCAACGCGGAGTTCCGCCCAGCGGCGACGCCCGCATTGTAGTCACCAGCCGGTTGCCCGCCGCGTCCGGCGCTGAGGAAGCGCGGATTTTGGGTCCGTGGCCGACGCCCACCGCGGTGGATGCCTACGCGGGTCGCGGCCATCAATTCATGCCGGCCATGGCGTTCTCTAGCGGCAAACTTTCCATCGCGTGGTACGACCTCCGCTTCGATGACCAGATCACCGTCTACAGTCCATTGGGCGGTGGTCAGTACGGGGCGTCTCTAATGCCGGACGGAACGGTGGTCTGGGGCCCGTTTATCCAGGATCCCGTCACTCCCTACCAGCCTTCATCGCGCCGCAATACGCTTGACGTCCGGCTGGCGCAGGCTCCGCCGGGTTATCCGGTGCTGTTCGGCCCGTCCATCCAGGTCTCTCAGTACGACTTCGGCACTCCAGCCAACGCGCCGCCCGGCAATATTCAACAACTACAGGTGAATCCGCCGAATTTACCAATGTTTCAGCAGGGGACCGCTCCCTTTCTCGGCGACTATATAGACATAGCGGGTCCGACGTTCCTGCCGAAACCGGATCGCACTTGGCGTTACAACAATCTCCCCACCGATCCGGACAATACGCACGTGGTCTGGACGGACAACCGCAACGTCGTGCAGCCGGCTGACGGAGACTGGACCCATTACACCCCGGTCGGCCCGGCTCAACCATCCACCAGCGTCTTCGACCCTACCCAACAGCGGCCGGGCTGCTCCGTGGGCCAGGCAGGCGCGCGAAACCAGGACATTTTCTCCGCCACCGTCAGTCCTGTCATGGTCACGGCAAAAAGTAACGCCAAGGCGCTCTCGACAACGCTACAGCGCGAGTTCCCGGTGACGGTGGAGAACACCACCACGCAGACTCGATATTACCGGCTGACAATTTCCCAGCAGCCGGTAGGCGGGAAAGCGTCGTTCCTGCAATTTCCGGTGACCGGGCTCCCCGATCCCCTGGCTTCGCTCGATGTGCAGATTCCGGCCCTCTCCAGCACATCGAGATCCGTATTCGTCACGTCTTCGGACCCCCATGCCACATTGCCGGTCAGCGCGGTGGAAATCGTCGCGCCCAACGCCGGCACCGTGCCAAACGGCTTGCAGGGAAGCGTCACTCTGAATTCCGATGTCTCCAACCCGAACATTTCGAATCCCAATATCTCTAACGCCGAGGTGTATACCCCGAACATCTCCAACCCTAATATTTCTAATCCCAACATTTCCAACCCCAACATATCGAACCCTAACATCTCGAACCCCAATATCTCTAACCCCAATATCTCGAATGCCGTGGTCGCGAATCCCAATATCTCCAACCCGAATATCTCGAATCCCAATATTTCGAACCCGAACATCTCCAACCCGAACATCTCGAACCCAAACATCTCAAACCCCAATATTTCGAATACCGCGCTGACTGACGTAACGTGGAACCTTTCCAATACCGGCAACACGGCGGCGTCCTATTCGCTGAAGCTGCTGAAAAGTCAGGCTCCGCCCTCGGGTGTAGTGGTCCAACTGATCGTCTCCAAGTCCTACACCACACCCGTGGAACAGGGTTGCAACGTGGCCGTGCAAACGCATTACTACCCCATCGCGAACATCACAAACGTGGTGTTCACCGACCCTCAGCACTTAACCGACCCCTCCGCCAACGACCCGTTTTCCACGTCCGTTTCTCTGTCCCCGGGCGAAACGGCGCTGGTCACCGTTCGCGCCCTCGATGCCACCACCAGTGACCCGCAAACAGCCCTGCAACACTACAACCCGGCGCAAACCGTCACTCCGGTAGCCGTCGCGCCCGCGCCCGCAATTCCCAACGGGCTCCCAGTTCCGCCGGCGCTCTCGCTGGTCATCCTCACCGTGTCGCTGCCTCCCGCGACTGTCTCGGGCGCATACACGCAGCCTCTGCTCGCCACCGGCGGTGCTCCGCCGTATGCCTGGTCGATAACCGGAGGAAACTCCGCCGGGCTCGCGATTACCCCCGCTGGGGTGCTACAGGGCACGCCGCTCAGTGCATTCCCTTTGGGCGCCACATTCACCGTAACGTTGACGGATGGTTCCGGCAGCACCACCAGCAGGACGTTGAACCTGACCGTGAATCCAGCGCCCGCGATAACGATTCTCACATTGCCGGGCGGCGACCAGTCCGTGCCCTACGCCCAAACGCTGCTCGCCACCGGCGGCACGCTCCCGTTGGGCCCCTGGTCTTTGACGGCCGGTTCCCTTCCCGCGGGTCTCACACTGAACCCATTGACCGGCAGCATCGCCGGGACGCTGGCGGCGAATGCCGTCACCTCGCTCTTTAGCGTGCGCATTGCGGACGCGAACAACGTGGCCTCTACCGGGCAGTTCACCATTGTGGTGAACCCGCAGCCGGCGTTGGCTGGCGGAACCCTACCTGACGCCGCGTTCGGTGTGCCCTACATCTATGCGATTCCCGTCAGCACCGGGACCGCGCCGTTCGTATTGTCGTTGACTGGCAACTTGCCGCCGGGATTGACGTTCGCCAACGGTGTCATCAACGGCGCCACCACTTCACAGGGGCAGTTTATATTCACGGTAACGGTGACCGATGCCGCCGGCGGGATCTCCGCGGCTAACTTCGTGATCAATTCGGTAAGTTCCGGCTTTACGGGACCCTATGAATTGCAGAATTGGACTGCTCTCGCCAGTAACGGCGGGACCACAACCATTACTCCGCCCACCGGCCCTTCCAACGCCCCAAGCTTTGGATATAACCTCAACCTGGGCAACCCCGGACCTGGAGTTCCATCCCGA
>JANYJN010000319.1 GCA_025358475.1 Candidatus Solibacter sp. | reverse complement strand
GTCTGCCGGTACGTCGCGCAACACCTGGTGAAGGCCGCTCGGCCAGGAGATATCGATCTCGGAAATCCGCTTCGCGCTTCCCAGGCCGAAATGCACGCGCGCGTCGCTGGAACAGGCATAGCCGGTGCTGGTGGTGGCGTGATTATACTGCTTGGCGCCATCGCTGGTGGTCACGCGGATGCGCGCGCCCAGGCCCATGCGGTTGCTCTTCGTGCCCACCAGCTTCAACAGGATCCAGTGATTGCCGCCCGGGGAGATGTTGCGGAAGTACCGGGCGCTTCCGTTAAGGACGCTGACCACGGCGTCTATACGGCCATCGTTATCCAGGTCGCCAAACGCGACACCGCGCTGCGCGGCGGGCTTCTGGAAGTCCGGACCGGCGCCAAGGCTCACGTCGAGGAATTTTCCGTTCGCCAAGTTGCGGAAAACGCTGGCTGGCTCTTCATACTGGCGCGTCGACATCTTGGCGATATTGTCCTGCACGTTGCCGCGCACCGCGAAGAGATCCTTCCAACCGTCATTGTCGAAATCGGCGATCCCGTTGGACCATCCCGACATGTTGCGCGTGGCGTGCAGACCGGCCGCCATGGTGACCTCGGCGAACTCGCCGTTGCCTGAGTTCTTGAAGAGCGGAAAGGTTTCGCCTTCGATGGCGGTGTGCCAGATATCCTCCCAGCCGTCGTTGTTCACGTCGCGGAAATCGGCTCCCATGCCGGAGATGAAGGCGCCGGACTCGGGATAGGCGACGCCGGCCTGCAGCCCGACCTCCTCGAACTTCTTGCCGCCCAGATTGTGGAAGAGCAGGTTGGGGGCATTGTCGTTGGCCACGAACACGTCCGTGAAACCATCGTGATCGTAGTCGGCGAAGGCGATTCCCATGCCTTTCCCGTAGAACTTATCGATGCCCATTTGGCCAGAGACATCGGTGAAAGTACCGTCGCCGTTGTTGCGGTAGAGCGTGTTGGGAAGAGCGGGGTAGTTCTTGGGGTGGCAATAGGCGCGGGTGTTCGGGTTGGGGCCGCAGAAAGGATCTTTGTCCACCTCCCACTTACAGTAATTGGAGACGAACAGGTCCAGGCGGCCGTCGTTATCGAAATCGAACCAGCCGGCGGCCACCGACCACATCTTCTTGCCTTCGTGCCTGGCGCCGGACAGGCCGGATTTGGCGGTGACGTCGGTAAACGTTCCGTCGTGGTTGTTGTGAAAGAGCTGGTTGGCGGTGACGTTGGCCAGAAAGATGTCGGGCCAGCCGTCGTTATCGTAGTCGCCGATGGCGACGCCCATCCCGTAGCCTTCGCCCTGCACGCCGGCTTTTTCGGTGACATCGGTAAAGGTGCCGTCGCGGTTGTTGTGAAACAGCCGGTTCCAATATTTGGGCGACTCTTTGCGCAGCGAGGGGATGGCCGCGCCGTTGACCAGGTAGACGTCCAGATAGCCGTCGTTATCGTAGTCCAGGAGGCCGACGCCAGCGACCATCGTCTCGGGTTGGTTCTTGTTGGGCGTCGGTGAACTGTCGGTGACGAAGCGCAGGCCGGAGGTGCCGGCGATCTCCTCGAAGACGATGGGGCCGGCCGCGGGCGGCGCGGCGATCGCGGCCAAGGCAATTGGGAGCAGAAGTGTTCGCCAGCGCATGAGCTTCTGAGTATAAGATAACAGGATACAATGAGTGGCATATGAAGACGTGTGCCGCTCTTATTCTGCTCACCTCTCTCGCCGCGGCGCAAAATCTTCCCACCATCCGCGCCAACGCGAGCGAAGTACTGCTCGACATCGTGGTGCGCGACAAACACGGTAAGCCGGTGAAGAACCTCAAGGCGGGCGATGTCCAAATCTTCGAGGATGGCGTGCGCCAGGATGTCCGGAGCTTTCGTTTTGTCGCTGCGCGCGAGACGGTCCGCCAGGAGGTTAGCGAGGCGCAACCGTCCCCGAAAGCAACGGCGCCGCGGCCTCTGCGGGCCGTCAACCTGATCTGCATCGTGTTTCACAATCTGGATCCAATCTCCCGAACGCTGGCCATCGAAGCCACGCGCGAATTCCTAAAAAACGATCTGCCACCGCAGACATACGTAGGCATGTTCCTGCTGGACGATCGCCTCAAGCCGGTGCAGCCCTTTAGCAACGATCGTAAGGCTCTGTTGCAGGCATTGAACAATGTCTTCATGATGCGTGGGCTGGATTTCGCGATGGCAAGCGAGGCGGTGCTCACGGCCAGTCCGAGCCAGATGACTATCTCTACCATGGTGGATATGGTGGCGCACACGTCATCCACCAATATGACGGTAAGTGGGGGCGAAGTGGCCGGCACGGTGATCAACGGAGCGGAAGTGAATACCGGGTTGGGCGCGAACGCCATGCGCGCGAACCAGGCGACGGAGCGGCGCGACTTCAGCAACATTAACGGAATGCGCGAGACCGACAAGATCATTAACATGGTTAACCTCCTCGGCGGACTGCCAGGGCGCAAGTCGGTCCTGCTACTGACTACCGGCCTCGCGACCACGGGCGATCCCGACCGGTTCCAGAAGATCCTGGATAAGGCCAACGGGGTGGAACTCACGGTGTACGCCATGGACGTCTCCGGCCTGACCCACGTCTCGACGTCGCAGGCAGCCGATATCGCGCTCGGCCATGTGGCCTCTGTGAGCCGCTCGCAGACTGGTATCGACAGCGGCCTGAGTGCCGCCAAGGAGAAAAGCCGCCAGGGCGATAGCATGAACGACGCCGTGCGCAATTCCGATACGCAGGCTAGCCTGCGCGCGCTTTCCGAAGGCACCGGCGGCTTCCTGATCGCCAACACCAACGAATTTCGCAAGCCTTTCCAGCACATCGTGGACGATCTGGATATTCACTACGAGGCGAGCTATCATCCGACGTCCGAGCGATATGACGGGCGGCTGCGCACCATCGAAGTGAAGTTGGCTCGCCCGGATTGGCGCGTGGAAAGCCGGACAGGCTACTTCGCGCTCTCCGAGGGGTTGCAGCCGTTTGAGATCGTGGGGCTGGCGGTGCTGAACACCAAGCCGCTGCCGCGCGCGTTTGAGTTCCGCTCCGCGGCCTATCATTTTCGAGATTCCCAAAGCGCGCTAAGTTTCGAACTGCCGGGCGCCAGCCTGGGCGCCACGCCCCATCCCGATCGGCAGACCCACGCGCTGCGCGCATCCTTGCTGGCGCTGGTGAAGGATTCAAGCGGGCAAGTGGTGGATAAGTACAGCATCGACGCTCCCTACGAGATTCCCGATGCCAACTTGAAAGCCATGCAGTCGAGCAGCGTGATGTTCACCCACCCAATCAACCTGCCGCCGGGCCATTACACCATGGAGACCGCCGTGATCGACCGCGAGGGGGGGCGGACCAGTACGAATCTGGTGCGGTTCGACAGCCCCGAGCCGCACAACGGGGTCGGGGTGAGCAGCGTCATGCTAATTCAGCGCCTGGAACCCGCCACCGGACCGGCGGACGCTTCCGATCCTCTGGTGGTGCAAGGCAAGCGCCTGGTGCCGTTTCTGGCGTCGACTCTGGCGGCGGACGCCAAGCCTTTCGTCTATTTCGCGATTTACCCGGACAAGACGCGCACGGAGAAGCCAAAGCTGCGCGTCGAATTTCAGGCGGAGGGGCAAGTGCTCGCCAATCAGAGCTACGAACTTCCGGCCCCCGATGCGACGGGCGCCATCCCCATGCTGATTCGGGCGGCGACCCACACCGGTCCGTGCCAGCTGAAGATCGTAGTTTCGCAGGGGACCGATTCGGTCGCCCGGACTCTCAGCTATACGATCAGTGGCTCGAACTGATCGGCACGGTGAGCGATCCCACCGAATTGGCTCCCTGATCGAGAACGATGATGCGCACTTTTTGGGTGGCCGCATCGATCGGAAAATCGCGCGCAACGGGGATGCCGGCTTTTAGTTGCTCGCGCTTCAGTTTCACCGCCTGGGGGGAGAGCGTGGGTTCTCCCTGCGGACCCGCGGCGGCGCGGGCCGATAAGAGCACGGTAAGTTGGCCGGTGTACTCCGCGCCGCTTTCATGCAACAGAAGATCGGCGGGGTCCACTAGGATCTCGATGTGCGCCATATTCGGCGTGGTGGAGGAGACCGAAGCGCGCAGGCCGATTTCGAATACGTCGGACGCCCTCTGGTAGGCGGCCACCATCGCGCCCTGCGACTTCTGAGGTGCGGGCCGGGTATCCGGCAGCGCGTAGTATCGCTGCCTGGCTTCCAGCTTTACCCCTTTGCGCTCGCAAGTGACTTTCACCTTGTGGAACTTCGAGTCCCAGCTTTCGTGAGGCTCGTAGGCGATGGCGTAGGTCGTGCTCGCATTCGCGCCGAGTTGCTTTATCACGGCGCGGATGTCTTCGTTGAAGAATGCGCGTCCGCCGGTGATGCCTGCCATATCCCCCATATACTGGTTGTCGCCGGGAGTGAGGAGGCCCGAATAGGAGAGCGGGTGTACCAGTACGCCAGCACGGTCCAGCGTTACGCTCAAGTGCGGGATGTAGAGAGCGCACTCGATCCAGTCGCCGGCGCACGTCTTGGGACCCGCGACGTTCGGAATGTCTTTGGTGACCCAGACGATGTCGCTCCGCCCGGGAAGCGCGGCCAGTAGGTTGGCTATCGTTTCGAGGGCGACGTAGGACTTTTTGACGACGTCTTCGTCGTTCAGCCCCACGGGCCTGGCTTTGTTCAGCTCCTTCATGGACTTGGCGAGCGTCGTATCGACGGCCTGAGTCCATGTCTTATTGGGCGCGGCGCCCGGTTCGATGGCGTGAATCGGCACCAGCCTGCCATCGAACGCCAGCATATATAGATATACCGATTCGCCTGAGTCGAGCTGCTTCAACGACTGGCCGATCTTGCGCGAGGAGTCCAGGCGGTCGGAACTGGATTTCTGGTTCAGGAGATCGAGTAGAATCGCCGTAGTGCGCTGCGGCGGCACTGGGCGGTTGGAGAACTCGCCAGCCTTGGTGTCGGCGGACTGAGGTCCGCGGAAGACGACGATGCGCTGCGTCTTGCCGTCATCGGTGACTCGGAAATC
>JANYJN010000260.1 GCA_025358475.1 Candidatus Solibacter sp. | reverse complement strand
ACATGCCGGAGAGCAGCTTCACTGCTTCGGGATTGGCGGCGCAAAGCTCATAGTTGCTGTCGGGGAATTCGCGGAAACGGGCAAACTCCGGGTGCTTGAGGAGGAAGGCCAGGTGTCCCGGGCCGTCGAGAAAGGGGATCAGTTGGACGTGACGGCGGAGGGCGTAATCGGTCAGCTCCTGGTACTCGGCGGGCGTCAATGCGTACGGTTCGACGATTGACGGGACCGAGGTGAACTGGAAGTGGCCTTCGAGCTTGAGAACAAAGCCGTTGATCTTGAAGAACGCGGACTGGCGAATGGCGCGTTTGAGTTCGGGCAGACGGTCCAGGTGGTGGGCATCGTCCCAATAAATGTGGCGCAGGTGCAGGTCGGGCCAGTCGGCGATCTGGCCCCGCGGGAGCCAGAGCGCTCCATTGCGCGAGCGTAGAAGCTGCACCAGCGTCTGGACCGCGTAAAACAAACCCGGCGGCGCGTTCGCCGTGAGGCGCACTCCCGCGGGGCCAATCTGGAGGGAGTAAGCCTGCTCGGCGATGGCCGCCGTGTCGGAATCCAAGACGCGGCCGGGCGTGACAGAACCGGGGCGAATTTCGAATTGTACCGCTGTGCCGCCGGAGCTTGCCGCCGAAAGACCGAAGCGTGCCTCCATGTGGTCGCGCAGGCTCTCCAGCGCGGCGTCACCCGGGTCCAGGCGGGCGTCCCGTTGCACGGAGAAGGCAGGGCCAAACTGCAGGTCGCTGGCTTCCAACTGGACCTGCTGAGGTTCGGGGATGACGGTGAATCCGCGTTCGGCGAGTTTGGACAGAGTCTGCGCGGGAGCCAGGCCAAGGGACAGCAACGCCGGCGCAGCCAGGAAAATCAGCCGCGTGCCCCAGGCGCGGCAAGCATTTGGCTTGCGAATGGTGTATCTTGATGGGCAGGAATGTTTCGAAATCCACGCATTACCATCATTCCCTTTTTTCGGCTGGCGATTTGCATGCTCTTGCTTTCGTTTGCTTGCGATTGCAACGCTGCAGAACTGCTGGCGCTGCCCGAGTATCTGCGCCCAGACCCTTTTGGAAAAGTAGTGGAAGCGGATCGAGCGGCCGGCGCCGCTCCTGCCAGAAGTATCGTCCTGGAAGGCGCCAGGGCAGGTTTCGTTTCCTGTCATTTGATTGTCAGCATAGCGCAAAAGGGTGCGTATCGGCTGCAGGTTTTTCCCTTTGCGGAGTCGAGCGGCTTGCAGGCCGAGTTGTACCGCGAGTGGTATCACTACGTGCCAAAGTCCGGAAAATACTTCCCGGATGCCCTGGTGCCCGTTGCGGGCACGGTTCAATCGAAGCTGCCCGAACCGGACAATAGAATCGCTGCACAGACGGCGCAGGGATACTGGCTGGATGTCTGGATCGGGCACAATACCGTCCCGGGCGTCTATCGGACCAAGGCCGTTCTGAAAGTCGACGGCCAAGAATCTACCGCCACGATTGAGGTAAGGGTTCTGGCGGCGGTCATTCCGCCGGAGGATGCGGTCACGATGGACCACAACACCTATGGGACCAGCTGGCTCGCGAGCGACTACCCGGTGCTCAGCCGCAGCGGTGGCGGGAAGTTCTACCTGAGCGACCGATTCTTCGATTTGATCCATGCCTACCATCGCGTCTTCTACGAACACCGCGGCGCGTTCCATCAACTGGGCTACGGGCATGGGGGTAAAGTCGGCCCCGAGTTCGCCCCGGCGCTCGCAGGCACGGGCCGGACGAAAGGTATTGCGGACTGGACGCTGTTCGACCGCCACTATGGCCCGCTGCTGGACGGAAGTGCCTTCGCCAAGACGCATATTGGTCCTCGACCTATAAAGTTAGTTTACCTTCCTATCAATCCGGAATGGCCAGCTTCTTTTTTATGGTGGGGGGAACCGGGCTACGAACGGGAATTTGTCAATGTTGTCTCGGCCATGGACCGGCACTTTCGCGAAAAGGGGTGGACCAACACCCGTTTTGAGATGTTTTTCAACCACAAGAAGCGCTACAAAGCATTTCCGTGGGACGGAGACGAAGCGCGTTTCGCCAACGACCTGCCGTACCTGCGGGAGTATCATCGCCTGCTGAAGTTGGCGGTGAGCGCGGATTCGCCCGTGAAGTTCGTCTTCCGCGCCGACGTGAGTTGGAGTCTGGAACGGGAGATTCGCGAGTTCGCCGGGGTGATCGACCTGTGGGTTTGCTCGCACAGCGGCATGTCGTACTTGCCCGACGCGCCGCGCGTCCTCAAGAGCAGGGGCGATATGGTGTTCACTTACGGCGGGACGCCGGAGGTGACCGAGCCGTCGTCTCACGTGACGCGCGATGTGCTGTGGCCGTGGGTCTGGGGCACCGACGGATTTGTTCGCTGGTTGACCACCGCGCCGGGACCGGACCCCTGGTTTCAATTCGAGGGCGGCGGCGAGACGATGGTGTACCCCGGAGACCGATTCGGCATCGGCGCACCGCTGGCGTCCATCCGGCTGAAACTGGAGCGGAATGCGGTACAGGACGTGACGCTGTTGAACGAGTTTCGCAAGACGCTGCCGATCGAACGGTTGCGGGCGGAAGCGATCCGGCGCTTCAACGGCACGGAGCTGAAGGATTGGTACGCACCGCGCCCGGCGTACGCCGACAAGGACCCGATGGAGTTGACGAACGCCGACACACCACAGGCGCCGAGTCCGAAATTCGACAAGGAACTGGACGCCGGGGCGTGGCAGAGAGTGCGCGAGTACATCTTGACGCTGGCACGGGAGGAAAAATGAAACCGGGAATGCTAATGCTGTGGGTAGCGGGCGCGACCCTGCTCGCGCAGACGGACCCCGCGGCGGAGTTGGACCGCGTGGCACGCACGGCGACGGCGATGGTGGATGGCGACGTGTGCCAGCGCATCCAGACCAAACGCTCTCTGGAGTTTCTGTTCAAAGAGGATTCCCGCGACAAGTACGTGGCCTCCGACAATTTCGACGTCGATCACGAAGCGTACATTCAAACCAAGAAGACGCTGATGCGTTTGTCCAAGCTGTGCGCCGGAGAGTGTGACGTGAATCTATGGATGCCGCTAGCGGCGGATCCGCGGCAGATTCAGATCCTGATTCGCAACGTGTACGAGATGAGTTCGTTCTGGCAGTGGGGCAAACTGTTCCAGCCGACGCCCGCGGAGATGAAGCGCGTGCTTTCGACCGGCGAGCGGGTGACGGTGCGCGGGGCGAGCCGCAAGATTTCGGTGCTGGCGCCGGCGTATAACAGCTTGGGCGATATCGTGGGACTGGTTGAGGTGGTCGCCGAAGGGCAGCGCGACTTACAGGAGAACGTGAAATGACGTGGCGGATTACGGTACTCGCAGTGGCCCTAAGTGGCATGATGGCGACGGCCCAGGATCGCCCCGGCGTGCGTGTGTACGAAGGATCTCTTTCGGTCCCCACCTACGAGCACTCCGGGCGCGAACTGGAACCGGCGTTGTTCCCGACCTCCAGCGTCACGGGCATGTACCCGTTCACTACCTACCTGATGCCGTTTCAACCGGGTGGGCCGAAACCGCGGGAGTACCCTGCGATCTTCGTCGAGAACGAGTACCTGAAACTGACTTACATTCCGGAATTCGGCGGGCGCATTTTTTCGCTGTACGACAAGCTACGCGGGCGCGAAGTGTTCTATCGCAACGACGTGATCAAGCCAGCGCCTTACAATCCGCGCAACAGTTGGCCGCAATCGGGACTCGAACTCACCGGGCCGCACGACCTGCACATGCTGACCCTGCATTCCGAGCCCTACTGGGCCAACCTCGCCGTGCACAACCCGGATGGCAGCGTCACGCTGGCTCTGGGCGAGACCGATCCGGTCTACGGCATGGAAGTGCAACTGGCGGCGACACTGCATCCCGGCGTGGCCGCGCTGGAGATTGGCGTACGGTGCTATAACGGGCGCCCCACGCGCATGCCGCAGATGCTGTGGATCAACACGGCGATCCAAGCCACACCCAAGACGCGATTCATTTATCCGATGAGCCGCACGGTGGGGCACACCACGGCCGACATCGCGGACTGGCCACTCTACAATGGGACCGATTACAGCTGGGACCGGAACAACACGCACATGCTGGGCGTGTTTGGGATTGACAACTACGACAACTATCAAGGCGCGTACCAGTTTGACCGCGACTACGGAATTTTCCGCTACGCAGACCGGTGCGTGGTGCAGGGCATGAAGCTCTGGACGTTCGGTTATGGCGAGAGCGCAAAGAGTTACGAGAATGGTTATACCGACAAAGCAGGACCCTATGTGGAACTCCAGAGCGGCCGCTACGTGTGGGACGGGCACTACGAGTGGGTGGAGCCGCACCAGACCGAAAGCTGGAGCGAGTGGTGGGTGCCGGTGGCCGCGACCGGTGGGCTGACCAGCCTGGCGCGCGATGTGGCGCTGCACCTCGAAGTTCCGGAGCGCGCCGGCGGCGAGGGGACGGTGGTGCTGGCGGTGACGCGGAAGTTCCCGGGGGCCACGGTGACCGTGCGGACACGGGCGGGCCAACTGCTGAACGTGAAGGCCGACCTCGACCCGGAGAAAGTCTTTCGAACCGCCTTCGCCCTAACTGGCGAGGCGGCAGAGATGGTTGTGCGGGTGACCGATTCCGGCGGGCGCGCGGTCTTCCAGTATCAGCGGCCCGACAGCCCCCCCGGGCGCAAGGAGTACACGCCGTTCACGCGGCCTTTGGAGCGCCCCCGCAAGCCGTCCAGCGGGATGAGCGTCGAGGAACAGGTGCTGGCGGGAGAGTACCGGTTAAAGGAACTGGACGATGAAGGGGCTTCGGTGCTGTTCAATCTTGCAATCGCGCGCGATCCTGGCTGCTCGCGTGCGCACCTTCAGTTGGGCATCCAGGATTACCAGCACGCTCGTTACGAGCAGGCAGTGGAGCATCTGGAGCGGGCGATCGACCGCGATCCCTATTCCGCGGAAAGTTACTACCATCTGGCGATCAGTCAACTCGCGCTGGGCCACGAAGCGCAAGCCGAGCGCAACCTGTATTTCATCGGGGGCGGCAGCGGCTGGTACGGCGCACGGGAATACCAGTTGGGGCGGCTCGACCTGTTGCGCAAAGATCTCGATGGCGCCGTGGGGCATTTCGAAGTCTCGCTGAGCGCCAACGGGGCGGACTTGTGCGCGCGGGTCGCTCTCGCGTTGGCCCTGGGCGACCGCGGGGATCGGGCGCGGGCGGAGCAGGAATTGCTTGCCGCCGGGCGAATGCAGCCGTCGAGCCGGCTGGCGCTGGCCGGACGATATCTGCTGACCGGAGATGCGGTCACAAAAGCCGAACTGCTGCGGATGCTGGGCCGGCAGAGCCAGGAAGCTATGATGGTGGCGCTGTTCTTCCGCGACCTGCGCCGATGGGACGACGCTGTGCGCTTGCTGCGCCTGGTGGAGCAGAACAACGGAGACCCATGGAGTACTTCGGGCGAGTTCTACTATACGCTGGCGTACTGCCAACGGCGCGCCGGGGATGTTGCCGCGGCCAATGCCTCGCTCCGCAAAGCAGGGACAGCCGCGGGCAATATCGACCGTTTCCCGTCGAGGCTGGAGAGCCTGGCGCCGCTGGAGGAGGCGGTGAAGATCGCGGATAACGATAGCCAGGCGCACTACCTGCTGGCATGTCTGCTCTACCACCTCGGTCGGAGCGGTGAAGCCATCGCAAACTGGCAAGCCGCCGTGGCAGGCAATCCCCGAGACTTTTCCTCGCGCCGCGCCCTTGGGTTGGCGCTCGCCGGACGTGGAGAAATCGACCAGGGCGCGGCACAGTTGCAGCGTGCCATCGAACTCAATCCAACCCACATCCGCACGCTGACCGACTTGAGCAATCTCTACGCGCGCGCCGGACGGTTCGACGAGCAACTCGCGCTTCTCAAGACCGCGCTCTCGCGCACGCCGAAGGATGACGATCTTGCCGAAGGAGTGCTGACCGTGTACCTGCTGAAAGGCCAGTACGCCGAAGCCGGTCACCTGATCGCGGAACACACGTTCAGTCCGCGTCATCGCAGTTACGGGCTGCGCGACAAGTACAGGCTTATGCGCTACGCAGAGGGATCGGCGGCGTTGAATCGAGGAGACTTGGCCGGCGCTCTCCGGAAGTTCGAGGAGTCGGCGCGACCGCCGGTTTCTCTCGGTGTCGACGACTTCGCATCGCAGAGTACGCCGCGTCAGCAATACTATCTGGGGCGAGCCTACGAGGCATTGGGGCGAAAGCAGGATGCACAGGCGGCCTATGCCAGGGCAAGCCAGGGTTTCGAGCAGCTTTCCGGGGATCGCGACAGTTGGAGCAGCGAGAACTATTTCATGGTGCCGGCACTCGACCGTCTGGGTAAGTCCGCCGAGGCGGCGCGGCTTCAGAAGCATTTCCTGGACTTCGGCCAATCCGAGGCTGACGACCGGATGCCACATCGCCGTGCCGAAGCGCGGTATCTGCTCGGGTTGATCCGCAAGAACGATGGCCGGCCGGAAGAGGCGGTGAAATGGCTGCGTGGCGCCCTCGACGCGGCGCCGGACATGCTGGGCGCGCAAATCGAATTGCGCGGGGAATCGCCCGACCCGCTGAGGGTAGAGCCCGCCAAATAAATCCAGGTTGTAGAATGGAATCGTTGGGTCGCGCTGCGCAAGTTTTATCAGGGTCTGCTTCGCCAGTGTCAAAGCGCCCGTAGCCTGACCATGCCGAGGCCGGGAAACTATTGACAAAGCGGGTGAAATGTCAATAGTGTCGTGGTTTGGTAAATTAACTTATTAAAACAAACTCATCCGAATGCTCCGCTTGCGGAGACGGAGACGGGGTAGCGCTGCACAGGTGTTCGATGTTTGGATTGGCGGGTAGTTCGCTCACATTTCGCGCCGCGGCAGGCACGCCGGAGCCGCGCGGCGGGCAAGTTCCAGGAGCGGCGTTGGCTCGTGGCAAGTCAGCCAGACTATGGGTCTCGCTGGTATTGGCTAGCATCGCCCAGGTTACCGCGGCAGGACAGCCTTACCAGGATCACACCCATGACTCCAAGGTGTTTGCAGAGCCCCGCCACTATCGCATCTTCCTGCCTGCGGGCTACGCCGATTCGACGCGGCGCTATCCGGTAATTTACTACTTCCACGGGCACAGCGACCGATACACGCTCGAAAAGTACGACAACGGGCAGGACACCGTCCCCAAAATCGCAGCCTTCGTCGCCGCCCACGACGTCATCGTAGTGGCGGCGGACGGTTACGTGGCGCGCGATTACACGGGCTTCTACGGCGGGGCGCCGTATGATGTGATGCGTGGCGGAGGGCAGTTCGACTACGGCGAGTACTTCCTGGAGCTCACGCGCCACATCGATACCATTTGGCGCACCCTGCCGGGGAGGCGGTTTTGCGCCACCGCGGGGCTCAGTATGGGCGGATTCATGAGCCTGTATTTGAGCGCCCGCTACCCCGAACTGGTGGGCAGCGCATCGGCTTTCAATCCGGGGCCGGAATTCTATGTGGGCGAACCCGGGCGACGCTCGCTATGGCGGCCAAAGGACCACGTAGCGAGCCACCAGCACACAATGATCCGGCTGGTCCGGGCCAGCGGCGATTACATCAGCCAGTATCACGAAGAGACCAGAGCGGCCTACGCGGCGGCCCCGGAGGTCGATTTCGAGTTCCGCCAGGACGAATACCACCGGCACTGGGCCACGTCGATCGCGGAGACCTTCGAGTTTCACATGCGGGCGTT
>JANYJN010000228.1 GCA_025358475.1 Candidatus Solibacter sp. | reverse complement strand
AGAACCAATCGGGCTAGGCTTCCATCACCCTCGCCGGTCCAGAGGTGGCGGTCAAAAATCATGGGCCGGATACGCACGTAGTTCTCTTCATTGCGGGCTTTCTCGGACGGGGGTTCAACTCCCCCCGCCTCCACCACAATAGAATCATTGAGTTAGCCCAAAGACGCCACCGCCCACCCTGCAAGAAAACACAGTAGCACCTGGGGTATACCAGATGCGGTCGCCCAATTGTCATTCGTGGCACGCTTGGAGGGAAGCCTATCTCCCTCTCCACGGCACGCTACCTGCCCCCTCAGGAAAGCGGTAACCTCGAAGCGGCCCGCAACCTCGCCATCCTGTGGGAACAAACGGGAGCTCACGTGTAGAGACTACTTCGCGATTGATGGCTGGGCATATTATGCGGCGAACGACGGCCACTGGCTCTGGGTGACGCGTGACGCGGCACTCATCGCTATCGGATCCCCTCACGTTGCGGAGCGCCATCAGGTTGAGCCCCTCGATCACCGCACTATCCTGGCAATGGTCGCAATGGTCTTCGATAACATCTGGCATACGGACTTCGTAGCCGACAGCTATGGCACCATGGAGTTTCAATTCGATCTGGTTTGGAAGGAAAAGATCGATCAACCCTAATTGTCGTGGTTAATCCCGCAGTGCATGAAACATCCGTCGAGAGCGAGAATCTTTACCGCAAGTAATAAGGATGTATTCTGCGAGGGACGGACTAAGATGAGACGCCGTACCTTCGTTGGCAAAGCTGCCGGCGGCTGGCGGATCGGGTCGTTTGCTCCGGGCCGTTTCACGTTGACCCCAGGGCTATGATATCTGATATACTGTATTTTCTGAAGACGAACCGAAAGGATTGACAGATGCTCACCCGCAGGCAGTTCGGTATCACCTCCTGTTCCGCCGCCCTGGCCGCCATGCTGAAAGCCGAGACGGCGCCCCTAAAGATCGGACACCGGCAGGCCAACATGACGAAGGAGCCGGGACCGGGGGTGTTCGAGATCGCGCGCCGCATTCCGGGCATCACCGGCGTCGAGCTTCAGGTTCAGTTTCAAAAGACGACGCTGTGGGACCGCGATACGCTGCTCACGTATAAGCGCGGCGCCGCGGATGCGGGACTTCTGATCCCATCCCTCGCCGGTGTCTGGGCAGCAGGGGCTTCGCTGGTGCAACCCGGCCCCGCGGAAGAGACGCTCCGGAAGTCGATCCAGGCGGCGGAAGCCCTGAATGCCAAGGTGATCCTGGTCGCCGCGTTCCAGAAGAACTGCCCCATCATGGATCAGGAGGACTCTTACGGGCCGGTGGTTACCATGCTGCGGAAAGTGGCGGAAGCCGCGGCCGATGCCGGCGTGACGCTGGGCATGGAGACCTCGCTGAGTCCCGCCGACGACAAGAAGCTGATCGACTTAGTGGCTAAACCTTCTGTCAAGGTGTATTACGACGCCGACAACGCCGAACGCTTCGGCCACAAAGACGAGAGCGTCCCCGGATACGAGGTGCTCGGGAAATCCCGCATCGCCCAGATCCACGTCAAAAACGAGGAGTCGCTGCTCGAAGAGCCCGGCCGCGTAAATTGGATCGCCGCCTTCAAAGCGATACGCGGGATCGGGTACCAGGGCTGGGTGGTCTTCGAGAGCACACACTCCGGACCCGAGAAGTGCGTCGAGGCGACCAAGAAGAATATCGCGTTCATCCGCCGCCAGTTCGCATAAGCGAATTAGCGGGGCAGGATGCATTTGCCGATTCGGGCCGCATCCAAATGCCCGCTCGGGGCTATATGAAGAATCAACTGAGCACATAAGGAGATGGCATGAAAGAAGATATTTCGCGCAGGCAGATGATGGCGGTTGGCTTGGCCGCGCTGGGCACGACGGCGGCGAACGCGCAGGCGGGTTCCGTGAATCTCGGAATCATTGGAGTGGGGTTGAGGTCCGGCGCTCATCTCAAAGCGCTGACGCAACTTCAGAGCGAATCAAATGTGGTGGCGCTCTGCGACCTCGAATCGGCCCGCATGGCGAAGGCGGCCGGCGCGCTGCCCTCCAAGCCGGCCATGTACACCGATTACCGGGAACTGCTCAATGACAAGAGCGTCGGCGCGGTAGCGATCATTACCCCCGGCTACATGCACCACGAGATGGCGATTGCGGCTCTGCGCGCCGGCAAGGATGTGATGCTCGAAAAGCCGCTCGCGCTGAACTACAAGGAAGCGGCGGATATCATCCGGGAGTCCCGCAAGTCCGGGAAAGTGGTGTGCGTGGGAATGCAGCGGCGCTACTCCAAGGGCGACTCGGAGATCCGGAAGATCGTCGAAAGCGGCACGATCGGGCCCGTGCGGTTTATCAATTATGAGGAATACCGCAACGATTGGAATCCGCAGACTTCCAAGGTGACCGATCCGAAGACGGGTCAGAAGGTGAGTTGGCGGCTGCTCGCGCAGACGTCCGGATCGAGCGAACTTGAATTTTCCATCCATGCGCTGAGCATGGTGACCTCTATCGTGAACTCTCCCATGGTGCGGCTGTCCGCATCGGGCGGAGTGATGCACTACAAGGATCGGGACACACGTGACGTCTCCTCGATTCTGGCGGACTTCGCCAATGGCGGGCGGATGAACTACTCCTTTACATGCTTCTCGCGGTCGGCGGGCGGCAAACTGCTGATCATCGGCGACAAGGGTGTGATCCGGCGCGAGGGCGGCAAACTCCTGGTGGGCTCTCTGGATAAGGCTTTGGAACCGGTGAAGTTCAGCGACGAGGGCGAAGGCGGTCCGGAAGTGCAGATGTACCGCGAATTTTTCCAGAATGTGCATGACCGGAAGCAGTCCCCGCTCAGTCCGGAAGCGGCGCTAGAGCCTTCCAAGCTGGCCTACGGCGCCGACATCAGCATCCGCGAGGACCGTATAGTCACCGGCAAGGACTTTCCTGCCGTGTAGGGGAAAATCTGCTTTGCGGCGGTCGAAATTGACCGCCGCGCTAGTATATGAGATATTAAGGTAGAGAAACCTTCACTACGTAAACGTGGAGAACTGAAACGGGGATGCAACCAATGCCTGACGACGAGAGACGCCCAACCAAACTACTCGATCAACTTGAAGAGGGTCCCTGGCCCAGTTTTGTCACCGAAATCAAAAAGGCGGGCGAGAAGAACCCCGCTTGCAATGACCTCCTGCAACAACTCGAGTCGTCTTACGAGGAGAAGAGAGGCCACTGGAAACACGGCGGTATGGTGGGCGTTCGTGGGTACGGTGGCGGCGTCATCGGCCGGTATAGCGCGATGCCGGAGCAGTTTCCCCGGATCGCCCACTTCCACACGATCCGTGTCAACCACCCATCGGGCTGGTTCTACACCAGTGACGCTCTCCGGACGCTAGCGGATATTTGGGAGCGGCATGGCTCAGGGCTGACCAACTTTCACGGTTCGACCGGCGACATCATTTTCCTGGGCACGAACACGACGGAACTGGAGCCGACGTTCAATGAACTAACGCAGGCCGGATTCGACCTTGGCGGGTCGGGCTCCGCGCTTCGAACCCCCTCTTCCTGTGTCGGCCAGGCGCGCTGCGAATGGGCGTGCTACGACACGATGAAACTGTGCAACGACCTGACGCACCAGTACCAGGACGAGATGCACCGGCCCGCTTTTCCGTACAAATTTAAGATCAAATGTTCTGGCTGTCCTAATGACTGCGTGGCGGCCAGCGCGCGGGCGGACCTGTCCATCATCGGCACCTGGAAAGATGCCATCCGGCAGGACGACGCCGCGGTGGCCGAATATGCCGCCGCTGGCCTCGATATCCGGAGGGATGTCTGCGACCGTTGCCCGACGCGATGCATGGACTGGGACAATGGCAAGTTGACCATCGAGAACCGCGAGTGCGTACGCTGCATGCATTGCATCAACGTGATGCCCAAGGCGCTCCGGCCCGGCAAGGAGCGCGGCGCGGTGCTTCTGATCGGAGCCAAGGCACCCATCGTCAAGGGCGCGCTGCTTTCGAGCGTGCTGGTGCCATTCGTGGCGGCCGAAGAACTGGAAGGGACCGTGAATGAGTTGCTCAAGCGCTTGTGGGATTTCTGGGACGAGCACGGCGAGAACCGGGAGCGCATCGGCGAACTGATCCAGCGCGTCGGGCTCGCGAATTTTTTGGATGGTATCGGTTTGGATCCCACACCCGAGATGGTGGCGGCGCCTCGCGACAACCCGTTCATCTTTTTCCGGGAAGAGGAGGCAAACTAACATGGCAACCGAAACAGCAAAAAGAATTACAGATATCGGACCGCCCAATTATGAAAAGTTTCTCCCCCCGGTGATCAAGAGGAATTACGGGAAATGGCAGTATCACGAAGGAATCGCTCCGGGGGTGCTGTGCCATGTCTCTGAATCGGGCGAACGGCTCTATACGGTTCGCGCCGGCTCGCCGCGCCTGTTGAGCGTGGACACCATCCGCTTATTCGCGGCGCTCGCGGATAAGTATTGCGGTGGTTATCTGCGGTTCACCAGCCGAAACAACATCGAGTTCCTGCTGGAGGATCCAGCCAACATCGAACCGCTCCGGAAGGAACTTTTCGACGCCGGGTTCCCGGTGGGGGGCACGGGCGCATCCATCAGTAACATAGTGCATACCCAGGGTTGGATTCATTGCCACTCGGCGGCGACCGACGCTTCGGGGCTCGTGAAATCGCTGATGGACCGGCTCTATTCCCGGTTCACCGAAGAAACTCTGCCGGCGCGTGTGCGAATTGCCGTGGCTTGCTGCCTGAATATGTGCGGGGCCGTTCACTGTTCGGACATCGCCATCCTGGGCATTCACCGCAAGCCGCCAAAAATCAATCACGATATTTTGAAAAAGGTCAGCGAGATTCCCACCGTCATTGCCGCGTGTCCCACGGACGCGATCCGGCCCGCGGTGGTGGGGGGCAAGGAATCCGTGACCGTGATTGACGAGAAGTGCATGTACTGCGGAAACTGCTACACGGTTTCGCCCGCGATGCCGCTGGACGATCCGGAAAACGACGGGTTATCGATCTACGTAGGCGGCAAGGTAAGCAATGCCCGTACGGCTCCGAAGTTCTCGAAGCTGGCGATTCCGTTCTTGCCCAACAATCCGCCGCGCTGGCCTGAAGTAGTGGATGCAGTGGCCAACATCGTGGAGGTCTACGCCGGCGGCGCCAAGAAGTTCGAGCGCATGGGCGAGTGGATCGACCGGATCGGCTGGCCCAGGTTCTTCGAGCTGACCGGGATTGAGTTTACGCGCTACCATCTCGACGATTTCAAGCATGCCGGTTTGACGTACGCGCGGTCCACACATATAAGGTATTAGCCGTACTATGGCGTTATTTAAGACGGTCAAGAAGCCTTTGATCCGCCAGATGGGTTCGACGGAAAACCAATCGAGTCCCTTGCGGCCGCATTACACGCCGAAAACCGCTCCCTGCGCGGCCGGTTGTCCCATCGGATGCGACGTGCGCGGAATGCTCGCCACCATCGCAGACGCCGAAGTGGAAGGCCGGACGGCGGAGCAGGCCGCAGAGTTTGCGTGGCGGAGGATCACCGCCCGCAATCCGTTTCCGTCCGCGTGCGGCAGGCTGTGCTCGCATCCGTGCGAGGACAACTGCCACCGGAGCCTGAAGGAAGGAGCGGTAGCGGTGAACGCGGTGGAGCGTTTCGTCGGCGACTACGCGATCGAGCACGCGCTTAAGTTCGGCCGGACGAAAGAGTTGCCTACTTCGGTGGCGGTGGTAGGCGCGGGTCTGGCGGGGCTCACCGCGGCCTTCCACTTGGTAAAGCGCGGATACAAAGTCACAATTTTCGAAAGTTCCCCGCAGTCCGGCGGCATCATGCGGCAGAATTTGCTGGATGAAATCCTGGACTCCGAGATCCGGAGGATTCTGGACCTCGGAGTGGAACTGAAGTGCGACTGCGGCGGCATCGACGTGGAGGGACTCCGCGCCGCCTATGGCGCAGTGATCGAGACGGCGAGCATGGAAACGCCGGATGCTTCCGCGATCGCATCGGTTATTGCCAGCGGTCTTCTGGCGGCCGAAGAGGCTGACGCCCGGATTCGCGGTGTTGCCGGGCAAAAGCCGGCGCCGAAGCTGTCAGCCCCGAAAGAGCGGTTGCGGCTGGAGTGGTACAAAGAGCAGCCCCGTTACGCCGCGGCGGCCGCAATGATTGCGGCCGATGCTGTGGCTGAGTCCAAGCGCTGCATGTCTTGCGGTATGTGCATGGGTTGTGGGAACTGCTGGATGTACTGCACGAAGCATGGATTTGAAAAAGTTCCATCGGGCCGACGCTACCGGATTAATTTGGACCAATGTAACGGGTGCGGCAAATGCACCGACGGCTGCCCGAGCGGTTATATCGACTTGGCCTGAAATGGCCGAAGTCCCAACTCGAAAGAGGAGCTACTAGTGCCGACATTCGAAGCAAACGGAACGGTTTATGAGGTGGACGAAGATGGCTTTTTGGAAAATCCGGAGATCTGGAACGAAGCCGTTGCCAAGGATTTTGCGCAGAGCGAAGACATCACGGATCTGACGCCGGATCACTGGAAGGTGATCAATTACCTCCGGAATTATTACTTGGGATTCGGCATCGCGCCCATGGTCCGCAAGGTTTGCAAGGAAACCGGGTTCAAGCTGAACGAGATCTACGGACTCTTCCCTTCGGGTCCAGCCAAGGGCGCATGCAAACTGGCTGGACTCCCCAAGCCCACGGGCTGCGTGTAAAGGAGTAGTCGTGGCAGTTTCCCGGCCTAAAGACATCGTTCCGGTTGAGGACAAGCGCGCCATCTGTAGCGCCTGGCTGGAGCGCACCGTGCAAATGTATCCCGAGCCGACGGCCCAGGTTCTGCTCGGCCGGGAAGACAGGTTCCTTAATCCGGTGGGCTACGCGCTTCGCGAAGGACTCCCCGTGCTGCTGGACGTGGCTCTCGGCGAGGCCGAATGCGACACGGCCCGGCAGGTGCTGGACGACTTGCTCAGCATCCGGGCGGTTCAGGAGTCTTCGGCCTCCCAAGCCGTATCGTTCGTGTTCCTGCTGAAGCCGCTGCTACAAGAGCGGTCCGGCTGCAATGAGCGCAGGATCGATCACGAGAATAAGATCGATCAACTGGCGCTGATGGCCTTTGACGCCTTCACGCAATGCCGCGAGAGACTGTTGACGCTGCGGGTGAATGAAGCCCGCCGGCGGAGGTTTCTGCTCGAAAGAATGTCCAAATCATGATGGAACTGCGCATGATTCTTGCGGTCGGCCTTCCCTACGCGGCCTTGCTGGCGTTTTTTGTGGGCATCGGCTACCGCGTGCTGAGTTGGTCCCGCGCGCCGGTTCCATTCCGCATTCCCACCACCTGCGGTCAGCAGAAGTCGTTGCCTTGGATTAAAGCTTCCTGGCTGGAGAACCCCTACACAACCGCCGGCGCCGTGGCGCGCGTGGCTTCGGAAGTGCTGGTATTTCGTTCGCTGCTGCGCAATCACCGGCCGGAGCGGCTGGGTTCCCGCCTGGTCTACTCACCCTCCGGCTGGCTTTGGTTGGGTGCGCTGGCGTTTCACTGGTCTTTTCTGATCGTGCTGCTGCGCCATCTTCGCCTTTTCCTGCAACCAACCCCCAGATGGGTGTTGGCGCTGCAGTCGCTGGATGGGTTTTTCCAGGCCGGAATGCCGGTGGTCTACGCGACGGACGCGATTCTGTTGGTTGCGCTGCTTTACCTGCTAGGCAGGCGGCTGGCGCAAGCGCAATTGCGCTATCTCTCGCTTCCCAGCGATTACTTCGCGCTGGGGTTGCTGCTCGCGCTGGCCGGCTCGGGAATCCTCATGCGCTATTTCGCGCGCGTGAACATCGTGGAAATAAAACGGTACGCGCTGGGGCTGGCAACCATGTCGCCGGCGCTGCCGTCCGATGCGGGCGCGCTTTTTTACTTTCACGTGGCGACGCTCAGCTTACTGCTCGCCTGGTTCCCGTTCAGCAAGCTGATGCACATGGGCGGAAGTTTCCTGAGCCCCACCCGGAATCTGGCCAATAACAGCCGCATGAAGCGGCATGTGAACCCGTGGAATCCGGCCGTCGAGTTACACACTTACGAACAGTTCGAAGACGAGTTTCGAGATAAGATGAGAACCGCCGGAATCCCGCTGGAGAAGCAATAACCATGGCGTGGCCAAAGCCGGACGAACTGGTTCAGATCGACAACACGCCTCCTTCGGGGAGTTGGCTCGAGCCGAGCGCCAATTATCGGAAGGGCGCCTATTGCAATAGCGCGCTGCCGAAGAGCCTGGATCAGGTGGGGATGCCCAACGCGCGCAATTGGAAGCCCTCCGACGCCGATTGGAAACTGCCGCCCGATTGGAAAGAGATCGTTCTGGAGGGCATGCGGGACCGCTTGGAGCGCTTCCGCTCCTTCCGCCTGTTCATGGATATCTGCGTGCGATGCGGCGCCTGCGCGGACAAGTGCCACTTCTACATCGGCTCCGGCGATCCCAAGAACATGCCGGTGCTGCGGGCGGAACTGATCCGCTCCGTCTACCGGCGCTACTTCACCGCCGCCGGTAAGATACTCGGGAAATTGGCCGGCGCGCGGGACTTGACCGAGGACGTGCTGAAGGAGTGGTTCTACTACTTCTACCAGTGCACCGAGTGCCGCCGCTGTTCGGTGTTCTGCCCCTTCGGAATCGATACCGCCGAAATCACCATGATCGTACGCGAACTTCTGAACCTGGTGGGCTGCAACATCCATTGGGTGCAGGAACCGGTGGCCAACTGCTACCGCGTGGGCAATCACCTCGGGATCCAACCGCACGGGTTTAAGGACAGCATCGACTTCGCGGTGGACGAGATTGAGGAGATGATCGGCGTCCGCGTGGAAGCGCCCATCAACAAGAAGGGCGCCGAGGTCCTATTCGTCGTTCCGTCGGCCGATTACTTCGGCTCCCCGCACTACTACACGCTGCTCGGGTACCTCATGCTGTTCCATGAAGTGGGGCTCGACTACACCTTCAGCGCCTATGCATCCGAAGGAGGCAATTTCGGGCTGTTCACCTCCAATGAGATGATGAAGCGGCTGAACGCGAAGATGTACAGCGAGGCCCGCCGGCTTGGCGTCAAGTGGATACTGGGCGGCGAATGCGGACATATGTGGCGCGTCGTGAACCAGTATATGGATACGATGAACGGTCCGGCGGATTTTCTGCAGCCTCCGGTTTCCCCGGTCACGGGCACGGCGTTCGACAACGCGCGGTCCACGAAGATGGTCCACATCTGCGAATTCACGGCGGACCTGATCCGGCACGGCAAGCTAAAGCTGGACCCGGCCCGCAACGCGCATTGGAACGTCACTTACCACGACTCCTGCAACCCGGCGCGGGCGATGGGCATGTTGGAAGAGCCTCGCTACATCATCCGGAATGTCTGCGACCGGTTTCACGAAATGCCGGAGAACACGATCCGCGAGCAGACCTTCTGCTGCGGCAGCGGCTCTGGAATTGGGACCGACGAAAACTTCGAGATGCGCATGCGCGGCGGCTTCCCAAGAGCAAACGCGGTGAAGTACGTGAAGGAGAAATTCGGCGTCAACCTACTTTCCTGCATCTGCGCGATCGACAAGGCGACGCTTCCCACGCTGCTGGAATACTGGGTGCCCGGCGTGGAAGTGGCCGGCGTCCACGAACTGCTGGGCAACGCGCTGGTGATGAGCGGAGAGAAGGAACGCACTACCGATCTTCGCGGACAGCCTTTCGCGCCGCAAACGGAGCAGGCAGGTGCGTGACCAGCCAATCATTCTCGCGGGTCTGGCGGTGTTCCTCGTGATCGCCAGCTTTCCTTTCTGGTACAACGCGGCTACCCTAAGAGCCGCTGCCAGGCCGGCGCTCCAATTGCCGCCCGGCAAGCAATGCGTGGCGCCTGTCAAGTACATGAAGGCGTATCACATGCGCATGCTGGACTCCTGGAGAGACCAGGTGGTGCGCACGGGAGTCCGCCGCTATACCAGCCCCGGCGGTAAGACCTATGACATCAGCCTGACGGGCACGTGCCTGTCCCAGTGCCATCAAGACCGGGCGAAATTCTGCGACCGCTGCCACTCTTACGTGGGAGTGCGGGCGGCCTACTGCTGGGATTGTCACAACTCGCCCGGAAACGCCGTGAGGACTGCGCGATGAACATTTCGAGAAAGACTTTTGTCAAATTCGCGGCCTTGCCGTTCGTGGCGCTGGCGGCCAAGGGAGCCAGATCCAAGCCTAACGGACCGCGCTGGGGAATGGCGATCGACCACCGCAATTGCGCGAAGGACGAAGGATGCACGTTGTGTACCGACGCCTGCCATTTGACGCATAACGTTCCCACAATTCCGGATGCCCGGCGCGAAGTGAAGTGGGTCTGGAAAGAGCGCTTTTCCAAGGTGTTCCCCTCCGAATATCTTCCCGCCAGGCTCGAGAATGCGTCCGGACCGGTGATGTGTAATCATTGCGAAAACCCGCCTTGCACGCGGGTGTGCCCGACCGGCGCTACATTCAAGCGGCCGGATGGAATCGTGATGATGGACTGGCACCGGTGCATCGGCTGCCGTTACTGCATGGCAGCCTGCCCTTACGGTTCGCGAAGTTTTAATTGGAGCGATCCGAGGCCGCACATCCGTTCCGTCAATGCCGCGTATCCCTGCCGCACGAAGGGTGTGGTGGAGAAGTGTACGTTCTGCGTGGAGCGGCTGGATGTGGGTAAGGCGCCCCTGTGCAGCGAGGCGTGCCCGGAAAAGGCGCTGATTTTCGGCGACCTGAACGATCCGCGTTCGGAAATCCGCACCCTGCTCAGTGCGCGCTACGGCCTGCGGCGGCGGACCGAGCTCGGCACACGGCCGTCGGTATTCTACATCCTCTGAGGCAATGGTATGTTGCGACTGGAAAAAACAGTGTCGGGCGGACGGGCGTACCGGATCTGGTTGCTTTGCCTGGCGGCAGTGATCGCGACCGGATTTGCCTGCTATCTACGCCAACTGGACTATGGCCTGGCGGTCACTGGTATGAGCCGCGACATCACCTGGGGACTCTACATCGCGCAGTTCACTTTCACGGTGGGCATCGCCGCTTCGGCCGTAATGGTGGTCCTGCCGTACTACCTGCACGACTATAAGGCCTTTGGGCCCATGTTGATACTCGGCGAGTTCGTGGCCATCTCGGCCGTGCTCATGTGCATGCTGTTCATCTTCGCAGACATGGGCCAACCGGCCCGGGTTTTGAACGTGATGCTGCATCCGGCGCCCCAGTCGATGATGTTCTGGGACATGGTTTCGCTCAGCATCTACCTCCTGTTGAACACCATCATCGCCTCCGTGACGCTGGCTGCGGAGCGCAGGGAGCTTCCTCCACCCACATGGATCCGTTCCCTGATCCTGCTGTCGATTCCGTGGGCGGTGAGCATCCACACGGTGACGGCGTTTCTGTATTGCGGGCTGCCGGGCAGGTCTTTCTGGCTGACGGCGATCCTCGCGCCGCGGTTTCTCGCTTCGGCGTTTGCCTCCGGACCCGCGCTTCTGATTCTGCTCTGGCTGCTGCTGAGCAAACTGACCCACGTCAAGGCGGGCGGGGAAGCCGTACGGAAGCTGGCCGTGATCGCAACTTACGCCATGCTCCTGAACGTGTTCTTCGTCCTACTGGAACTTTTCACCGCTCTCTACAGCGGCATACCCGGGGACGCGGAGCATTTCCGCTATCTCTATCTGGGGCTGGATGGCCACTTCTCACTGGTGCCGTGGATGTGGGTTTCGGCCGGCCTGGCGATTCTCTCGCTGGTGCTTTTACTCCGGCCGGCGACCAGGGAGAATCATCGGACGTTGGCATTGGCCTGCGTTTTCGTCTTCGTCTCGCTTTGGATCGACAAGGGAGTGGCGATGGTGGTGGGCGGCTTCGTGCCATCGCCAATGGGCGCCGTGACCGGGTACGCTCCAACTGCTCCGGAGATAGCGATTGCCGCCGGAATCTGGGCCCTTGGTGCGCTTGTCGCGACGGTGTTGATTAAGCTTGCGATATTGGTCCGGGGTGGCTTGGCCGGCAGGGCAGCCCCTCTGCGGGCTGTAGATAAGAACTTATTGGAGGTGTCCCATTAGCACAATCAGTAGGGAAGCACTCGCGGAAGACATGTATAAGTTGGTCGCGGAATCCGCGGGGAAGAAGAATCTCAAGGCGGGCGATCTAACGAAAGCCATGATCGTCAAACACGGTGCCACGTGCACGAAGGACGACTGCAAGCAGGCGCTGCGCCTGCTCATCGACGCAGAACGGTGCGTGTACAGTTATTTCGGCGGCTCTTACGTGGAGCTGCCGCACAAAGAAGGAGCGGCTCCGGAATAGAGCTTTTGGCCCAGCGATGCAATCGGTTTCGATTCCCAGGGTGGTGGTGGCCGGGCTGGCCGGAGACGCAGGCAAGACGCTTGTATCTCTTGGTCTGGCTTTGGCTGCCCGGCGTGCCGGGGTCGCCGTGCGTGCCTTCAAGAAAGGGCCGGACTACATCGACACCGCGTGGCTGGCTTGGGCATCGGGGCATACCGCGCGAAACCTGGATACTTACCTGATGGGTTTCGATGGCGCGGCAGCATCGTTCGCGGCGCATGGCTGCGTGGACGGACTGAATGTCATCGAAGGGAACCGCGGCGTGTTCGATGGCACCGACGTACGGGGCACCCACAGCACGGCGGAACTTGCCAAGGCGATCGACGCACCGGTGCTCCTGGTGATCAATGCGACCAAGGCCACGAGGACGGTGGCGGCTTGCGCATTGGGTTGCCAGAGACTAGATCCGGACGTGCGGTTCGCGGGAGTCATCCTGAATGAGGTGGGGACGGCGCGCCAGGAGCGCATCCTGCGCGAGTCCATCGAACAGATCTGCGGCATTCCGGTACTCGGCTCGGTGCCCAGGCTGCGCACCTGCCTGATGCCGGGGCGGCACCTGGGGCTCGTGACTCCCGGCGATCATCCCTCGGCCGGCGCGCTAGGGGAGCAGTTGCTCACAGGCGTCGGGGATTGCCTGGACCTTGAGGGAATCCTCGCTTGCGCGCGTTCCGCCAACATGATGGTCCGCGATAACGTCATGGGCGCCGGAACTAAGCCGCGCAATCTGACGGTCGGCTACATCAAGGACCGCGTTTTTACGTTTTATTATCCTGAAAACCTGGAGGCGCTGGAAGCGGCCGGAGCCAAGCTCGCGCCCATTGATTCGCTGACGGCGCAGGATCTACCGGGGGAACTGGACGCGCTCTACATCGGCGGCGGATTCCCGGAAACGCACGTGGACGCGCTCTCTGGCAATGCCCCATTCCTGCGGGCGCTGAATGACGGGGCGGCTCGGGGTTTGCCCATTTATGCCGAATGCGGCGGGCTGATGTTGCTGTCGCGGGCCATACGGAGTGGCGGGCGCTCGCATCCGATGTCGGGCGTGCTGCCGTTCGAAGTGGAAATGTGCCCCTCGCCTCAGGGCCACGGCTATGTGCGGTTGAAAGTGGACCGGCCGAACCCGTTTTATCCGGTGGGCCTGGAGATTAAGGGACACGAATTTCACTATTCCCGGGTCGTGGCGGGCTGCGATCCGCCGCCCACCGCATGCTCCGTGGAGCGCGGTGCCGGATGTTTTAAAGGCCGCGATGGCGCGTTAGCGGGTAATGTCTGGGCCAGTTACACACACATACACGCGCTGGGTGTGCCGGCCTGGGCGGATGGCGTCGCGAAAGCCGCCGCGGCCTATAGCGCTAGCCGTCGCGCGCTGGTTTGATTTTCTGGAGGATTGTAAGTGACTGCTTTGCTTTACGGATGGATTTACGCCTGTCTTCTGGTCTCGCTGACCGCTTGCGTGGTGCGGGCATTGCGGTACGCCCGGTATCCCCTGCATCTTCGTTGGGAATTGTACCCGGTTCCCCACGAGGAGGCGCGACGGGCCGCTTACGGTGGCTCCCGCTATGAGGATACAGACTGGTGGACGCGGTCCGCACGCCCCAACCTGCTTGGTGAATTGAAGGCCATGGGATGCGAGATCCTGTTTCTTAAGGGCGTCTGGGAATTTAACCGGAGCCTGTGGTTCCGCTCCTATCCTTTCCACCTCGGCTTATATCTGCTGATCTTCACGGGCGTGACCGCCAGTGTTGCAGCGGTGGCGCCGGCGCTCACGCCATGGCTTCATCCTCTGTATAAAGCCGCGGGACTGGCCGGAGCGGTCCTGGTGCTGGCCGGGGCGGCCGGCCTGCTCTGGCGGCGTCTGAGAGACCCGAAGCTAAGAAACTACACCACGCCGGGGGACGTATTCAATCTCTGCTGCTTTATCGGCACTGTCTCCGGCCTGTTGTTTGCGTACGGGTCCCAGTCTCCCGCGGCACCGAGCGTGCGCGCCATCCTGCGCGGTTTGCTGGCGTTCGATACCAGCCTGGAACTGCCGGCGGCACTGGCAGGGGCGTTGGCCGTAGCCGCGGCGTTGATCCTCTACATCCCGATGACGCACATGGCGCATTTCATTGGCAAATATTTCACCTATCACGCGGTGCGTTGGGACGACAAGCCAAACCGGAATGAGCGCTCGCTTGAGGCGAAAGTCGCCGAATGCTTAGCGTATAAGCCCACTTGGTCCGCCCGGCACGTCGGCGCCGACGGCAAAGCGACCTGGGCGGAGGTGGCCACGACTAATCCCAATACAGGAACGAATAAATGAGCGCCGACCTGAAACTCACAGATATCTCCCGCGCGTCGCGGGAGCCCCTGACTCACGTAGTCAACGAGGAGTTGATGCCCCTGCCCGCGCCGTTCGACTCGCCCGGCAAGGACAAAAGCTGGAAGCCCCTGGCGCCGCGGACGATAGAGGCATGCGAATGCTCGCTGGACAATACCTGCGCGGTCTCAATTCCGCGGCCCAAATCGCTCGAAGAAGAACAAGTGTTGGTGCGCCAGTTCGCCGCGGGCCTGGATAAGCTGTTCTCCAAGGAGAACAATTGGACGTTCCTGCAGCCGCTCATCCTTACGATGGAACATTGCACGCGCTGTCAGACCTGCGCGGACTCCTGCCACATCTTCGAAGCCAGCGGGCGCAATGAGGTGTACCGGCCTACTTTTCGCTCCGAAGTTCTGCGCCGGCTGTACTTCAAACACGTCAAAGGCGGCGGATTGCTGTCGGCGCTGCAGCATGGCGACATCGAACTCAACTGGCCGCTGGTGGCGCGCCTGATCGAATTGTCCTACCGCTGCAATCTGTGCCGGCGATGTGCGCAAACCTGCCCGGTCGGCGCCGACAATGGTCTGGTGGCGCACGAGTTGCGCAAGCTGTTCAGCATGGAGATGGGTATCGCGCCGAAGGAAATCCACGATAACGGCTCGATGCTGCAACTCAAGACGGGCTCGTCCACCGGCATGACTCCGGCGGCAGTGAAAGACAACATGGAGTTCATTGACGAGGACACGTCGGAAAAGACCGGGATCAAAATCGAGACACCGTGGGATGTGGAAGGAGCGGATGTCCTTTTGCTTCACAATGCCGGCGAAATTCTGGCCTGGCCTGAGAATCCAGGAGCATTCGCCCTAATCCTGACGGCGGCCGGAATCAAGTGGACGCTATCGTCGGAGATGGCCGGATACGACGCCATCAACTACGGCCTGTGGTACGACGACGCCCAATTTGCCAGGGTTGCGCTGAAGCACGCCGAGATCGCCCGCAAGCTGAAGGTGAAGAAGATTGTAATCGGCGAGTGCGGCCACGCCCACAAGGCGCTGTCGGTGATCGCCGACCGCATTCTGACGGGTGACATGAACGTACGGCGCGAAAGCTCCATGGCGCTGCTCCGCGACATCGTCATGAGCGGGCGCCTGGAACTAGATCCCAGCCGCAATGATTTTCCGGTGACGCTGCACGATCCCTGCAATATGGTGAGGCTGATGGGGGTAGTGGAACCGCAGCGGGAAATCCTCCGCAAGATCTGCCCCCAATTCCGGGAAATGACACCGCACGGAGTGGACAACTACTGTTGTGGCGGCGGAAGCGGTTTCGCGATCATGAGCGGGACCAATTTCCCGGATTGGCGATTCCATGTTGCGGGCCGCAAGAAACTGCAACAGATCCTGAACGCATTCTCCGGATGCCTGGAGCCGGAGACGCCCAAGTACGTCTGCGCGCCGTGCAGCAATTGCAAGGGCCAGATCCGGGATCTGCTGGCTTATTACGATCTGTGGAACAAACACAAGATTCTGTACGGTGGTCTGGCGGAGTTGATTGTAAACGCTATGACAGCGGCGAAGCCGGGTTTCATCGAGTGGGAGTGGCATTAACAGTACTATATGGTTCCCCGACATTTTTCTTTTGTGATATTCTACATACGACGTAGCAGCTATGAAGAAACTCAAGATTCCATCGAACCTAACGTCGCTGGCATACGACAGCATCAAGCGATACATACTTGACGGAAGACTTGACGAAGGCGCGCGGCTGACGGAGGAATTCCTCTCCACCAGTCTCGGCATCAGCAAATCGCCGATCCGGGAAGCGCTGAACCGCCTGGAAACGGAGGGGTTCATTCACATCGAACCCCGAAGAGGCGCCTACCTCCGAGATTACTCCATCCAGGACATTAACGATCTCTACGACTTACGAAGCGCTCTCGAAACGCACGTGGTCCACACAGCGGCCCTATCCCCGAAGCTTTTCGCCGAATTGAAGCAGAGCGCTCGGCAGATGCGTCAGGCCCTGAGGGATAACGATAAGCCGCATTACATCGAAGAAGACTTGCGCTTT
The DNA here is from genome assembly GCA_025358475.1 of Candidatus Solibacter sp. Classification (GTDB taxonomy): domain Bacteria; phylum Acidobacteriota; class Terriglobia; order Bryobacterales; family Bryobacteraceae; genus Solibacter. The sequence continues at coordinate 25,292 of JANYJN010000228.1, read as the reverse complement.
CATGCCTTGCTGGCGAACGCGACTGGCAACAACCGCCTTTGCAGAATGCTGGAGAACGTGCAAAACCAGATCTGGATTTTGCGCCGCAAGACCTACGACCTATCCAGCAGCACGGCGGCCGATACCCATGAGGCCATCATCGCGGCGCTCGAAACCGGGGAGCGGCCGCGCGCCGAGCACGCCATGAATGAGCACATCCGCACCGTCCGCGGCAAACTGCTTGAGTTTTTGGAACAAGGACAGCGGCCGAAACCCGCACAAGAACAAAACCAGGGCCCGACCTTCGCGGCGCTGCGCTAGCAGCCAGGCTGCCGCGACCGTCTGCAAGCGTCGCACTTCCGCGGAGCGATCCCCCGCATGCGGCACAGTTGCACGCGAAAGCCATCCTCGAAATCCGATTGAAACGGTCGGCCTGCGGTGAGCGCATGGCAAGTCGATGTTGCTCGTGACAACCGTTACTCCCAAGCGATTCGGAATGCTTCGCACCACGCCCGATTCAACAACGACTGGGAAGACGGGCAGCTCTCCGTCGACTCCACCTGCCGCAAGTTCTACTTCTTGACTCAACCCCAGCGCTGAGCCCCGCATGTTAACCACAGATTTCGCAGGCGAGCAGATCCCGGCGTAATCAGGACATGATCGGTTGGCAACACCCTCATAAGACGTGTACGATTTGAAAAATCGCCTCTTGACGGGCGAAAATATATAGTATATCGTATATAGAAATCGTTGGTGGGCCTTCGGATTCGCGGGTCGTTAAATGGAAAGTCGGACTTGCTTAGGCCAGCGTGCGTGCCTTGTAGGACGCAGCGAATGAGAATCTCTCGCACGAATCGGCAGCGCAGCCGCTGTTTCGAGGCCGGAGAAGGAGTATTCATGACGAAATCGCACCGCCTCTATTCACACAAGTTCTTGTTGATCTTCCTGACTGTTCTTTGCTGTCTTTTCTCAAGCCAAGTCCTGTTTGGCCAGGCGACGGGACGCATCGGCGGCACCGTAACCGATGCATCCGGTAGTGTGGTCCCCGGCGTGGCAGTGACGTGCACGAATACTGGCACCGGGTTGACCCGGAAAGCGGACAGCTCGAGTGGCGGCGCGTTCGTGTTTCCCGACCTACCTATCGGGCAGTACCAGGTGGAAATGCAGAAACAGGGCTTCCGGCCGCAACGCATGGAAAGCATCGCTCTGGTCACCGGACAGATACTCGACATTCAAGTCAGCCTGCAGGTAGGTGACCTGACCCAGGCGGTGGAGGTCACGGCCGAGGGCGAACTGATGCAGACCACCTCCTCCACGGTGCAATCATCCGTGACACAGAGGCAGATGGTAGATCTACCCCTGAACGGGCGCAACGCACTGCAATTGACGATCCTCACGCCCGGCACCGTCATGACAGACGTCGGCACGGAAGCCGGCCAGCAGGACAACCGCGGAATTGCCGTAAACGGCCTCCGCACCACACAGAATAATTTCCAGTTGGACGGGACCATCTACACCAACCGCTTCTTCGATTCGGTGCCTACCATGCCGAACCCTGACACGCTCGAAGAGTTCACGATCAAGACTTCCGCCTACAGCGCGGAATTCGGCGGAGCTGGCGCGCTGGTGCAGCTTTCCACGCGGTCTGGAACCAACGAATTTCACGGGACTGCCTTCGAGTTCTTCCGGAACACCAAGCTGAACGCCCGAAATTTCTTCCAACTGACGCGTCCTCCCTATAAGCAGAACCAGTTTGGTGGCGCATTTGGCGGACCGATTCGACGCAACAAAGCCTTCTTCTTCGTCTCCGTACAGGATCAGGTTCAGAGAGCGGCGCCGAGCGGCATTTCCATCACCCCGCCAACGGCAGCACAGCGTCAGGGCGATTTTTCGGCGTTGCTGCCCAAGACCGTGATCGTGGATCCAGCCAACGGCAACACGCCATTTCCAGGCAACATAATTCCGATCAGCAGGTTTAATTCGGTTTCGCAGAAGGTCGCGGACCTATACCTGCCGCTTCCCAACCGTGGTACGCAGTGGGTCGGGACCCAGTTCAAACACGTCGACGACCTGCAATGGCTGGCCAAGGTAGACCAGATGATCACGTCCACCAATCACCTCAGCGCCCGGTACTTCCACGACGAGAACGATTTCTGGAGGACGTTCAACGCGCCTACCGGGTTCTATGCCGCTAATTACTTCCTGAATCAGAGCGCCGCTGTGACGGATACGCAGATCTTCAGCCCGACCCTGACAGGCTCCCTGTTTTTGAGCTTCGGGCGATTCGCCCGCACTCAGGTTCCACAGGCTCCTGGGTTGAAAACTCTGCAGGACCTGGGCGTGCAGGTTCCGCTCGGCACGGCCGTGCCGGTCTTCCCCGGGGTGCGGGCGAACATCTCCGGCTTCGTTAACGTCTTCTCGGGCGGCGCGCTCCGTCAGTACCCCACGTCGTTTGTATGGAAGGCCTCGGGAACCAAGCTCCTGAGTTCTCACACGATGAACTTCGGATTCGAATTTGAGCGGACCCGGATCAACGTCAACGATTACTCCTATGTACCGGGCGACAACGCGTTTAATGGACAAGTGACCGGCAACGCTGTGTCGGATTTCTTCCTGGGCTACCCCTCGCAGTTCTTCCAGGACAACGGTCGAACACTCTATCTTCGGGGCAGCCGGCCCTCGCTGTACTTCCAGGACGACTGGAAGGTGAGCCGCCAATTCACCGTCAATATCGGGGTGCGCTGGGAGCCGTGGCTGGCGCCGATCGACAAGAACAACGCTTTGACGGCTTTTGTGCCCGGCAGGCAGTCAGTAGTCGCTCCGAACGCCCCGCTCGGCCTGCTCTTCCCGGGGGATGCGGGAATCACGGCCTCGGTCTTCAAGCACAACTGGATGGCGTTTGCGCCGCGCGCCGGCTTCGCCTGGAACGTAGGCGGGGACGGAAAGACCGTGATCCGCGGAGGCGCCGGCATCTTCTACAGTTTCCCGGAGGGCCTGCTCTACCAGCGGACCAACGCCACGCAGCCCACCGATTTGTACCTAAGCATTCCGAATCCGGCCAGCTTCACGAATCCTTATCTCGGCTTCCCGGGCGGCAATCCGTTCCCGAGACCGCACATCTTACCTGGGCAATTCGCCACTTACAAGTTCATCCTGCCGGTTTCCGGGGGCATGCTGGATCCAGCCTCCAGGGTGGGGTATACGGAAAACTGGAACCTCACAGTGGAACGCCAACTCCGCAGCAACCTGGTGTTTACGGCCGCTTACGTGGGGAATCACGGGGTGAACATCATGGGTTCCCGGCAGTTGAATCCCGCGTTGTACTCCCCCGGGGCGACTGTCGGGCAAGAGAACAGCCATCGGTTGTACCCGGGAATGGGGGCGGTGGAATACGCATCCTCGTACGAATACGCCCATTTCCACTCGCTGCAGTTGAGCTTAAATCAACGGCTCACGCGCGGCCTTACGCTGCTGGGGAATTTGGTCTGGTCGAAAACCATCGACAACAACTCCAGTGCCGCAGAAGGCGGTACCGGACCTCACAATCCGTTCAACTTCAATTCCGCCAGGGGGCCGGCTGACTTCGACCAGAAGTTCCGGTTTAACCTCTCAACCGTCTACAACACGCCGCATGTTCACGTGACCGGCGTCGGCAACGCCCTTCTGAACGACTGGCAAGTCAACGTGATCACGGCCATCATGAGCGGGATGCCGTTCACGATTGTGAGCGGTACGGACCGGTCGATCTCCGGTATCGGCAACGACTATGCCGACCTGGTCGGCGACCCCACCCGTGTGGTAGGCGCCAACCAGGTCGCCCAGTATTTCAATACCGGGGCGTTTGTTCCGGCGGCGATCGGGACGTTTGGGAACCTTGGGCGCAACTCCATGCGGGCACCGGGACTCTTTAATATGGACGTTTCGATCTTCAAGAACTTCAAGTTCACGGAAAAGCGCTATCTGCAATTCCGTGCCGAGGCGTTCAACATCGAAAACCGGGCGAATTTCGCACCGCCGACCTCGGCGTTAAATTCGGGCACGTTTGGAAAAATCACCGCTGCGAGCGATGCGCGCGTGCTCCAGTTTGCCTTGAAGCTCGCCTTCTAATCGCCGTCGATTGATTGCAGGGCGGTCGAGTGACCTCAGCCGTCCTGCCCACCCGAAGGTTGTTTCCTACCACGTGGGTTGGAGCGCTTGCCGCGGGTCTTAGAGATCGCTAACTAACATCCTTGAATCGAGACGCACAGCCGGTAGGGGCGGGGCCGCGTCTCGGTACGGATGAGACCCTCCGCAAGGGAACCGGGGCACGCACAGGCACGGCATTTTGTTGATTTCGCTTGACACAGCCGGGGCAAAAGCGAGATATTAGATATCAAGAGATGGTATAGGAAAGGAGAATAATGGAAAAAATTCATTTTGTGGTTCATGACGAAGGGGACTCGGTTGGGGTTATTGTCGTGGAAGACGTCAAAGCACAGGACATGCTCTCCGGATGGATCATGGACCAGGACAAGATCGTGAATTTCAAAGCCTTGAACGATATTCCGATCGGGCACAAACTCGCGATCAAAGCCTTGGCGAATGGCGCCACCGTGATCAAGTACGGAGTGGACATCGGGCGGACCGTTGCGCCGATCCAGGTGGGCGAGCATCTGCACGTGCATAATGTCAAGACGAAACGTTGGTAGAGAGGAACAGAACTTTGGCTATCGATCTCAAGAATAAGGTATTCTCGGGTTACCGGCGAGAAAATGGGCGCGTTGGCGTCCGGAACCATGTCATCATCCTTCCCGTTGACGACCTGTCGAACGCGGCGGCGGAAGCCACCGCTAATCACATTAAGGGCGCTATGGCGTTGCCGCACCCTTACGGCCGCCTCCAGTTTGGGGCGGACCTGGATCTACATTTCCGCACGTTAATTGGCACCGGATCCAATCCCAACGTGGCTGCCGTAGTGGTTATCGGCATTGAAGAACAGTGGACGCAAAAAGTAGTTGACGGCATTGCCGCGACCGGCAAGCCGGTAGTGGGATTCGGCATCGAGTTGCATGGCGATATCGACACGGTCGCGCGTGCGTCGCGTGCCGCGAAAGATTTTGTCCAACATGCATCGTCACTGGTTCGCGAAGAACGGCCCATCCACGACCTGTGGGTTTCGACTAAGTGTGGCGAGTCCGACACGACCTCGGGACTGGCCGGGAACCCAACCGTGGGAAACGCGTTTGACAAACTCTACGAACAAGGGTTGACCCTGGTTTTCGGTGAGACCACTGAAATCACGGGCGGCGAACGCATGGTGGCCAATCGTTGCCGAACGCCTGAAATCGCCGAGCAATTCATGGCGATGTTCAACCGCTACCAGGATTTGATCAACCGTCATAAGACGAGCGATCTCTCCGACTCACAGCCAACGAAGGGCAACATTGCGGGCGGTCTCACGACCATTGAGGAAAAGGCACTCGGGAACATCCAGAAGATCGGAAGGAAGTGCGTCGTTGACGGCGTGCTGGACAAGGCGGAATCGCCTACGGGGCCCGGCCTCTGGTTCATGGATTCCTCTTCCGCCGCGGCGGAAATGGTAACGCTGGTGGCTGCCGCCGGATTCGTGGTGCACACGTTCCCGACCGGCCAGTGCAACGTGATCGGAAACCCGATCTTGCCGGTGATCAAGCTCTGCGGAAACCCGCGCACTGTACGTACCATGAAGGAGCACATCGACCTGGACGTCTCGGGCATCCTGCGCCGGGAGATGAATCTGGATCAGGCCGGCGACAACCTTCTGGACGTCATTTTCCAGACAGCGAATGGCCGGCTGACGAGCGCCGAGGTGCTCGGACATCGGGAGTTCGTCTTCACCCGGCTGTACGAAAGCGCTTAGTACCCCACGGTGGCGCATCCCGCCGGGCACGCGGACCTCACGGAAAGCGTATCCGGCGGTGCAACCAAAGCAATCGAATCGTGAGGGATTTCTGTCCACATCGCTCCAGAATGTTCGGCTAAACGTGTTTCGTGCGGTGGCCGAGCGCCTCAGTTTCACTCACGCGGCGGAATTCCTCCACATCAGCCAACCCGCCGTTACCTCGCACGTAAAAGTCCTGGAACAGCAACTCGGAGTCCGCCTGTTCGAACGCACCCCGGGCGGAGTCCGGCTTACCGCCGCGGGCGAGCGCCTGCGACGCTACGCCCTGGAAGTCGAGGAATTGGCGCAGCAAGCGGTGAGAGACATCGGGCAATTCAATGGCGAAGAGCGCGGGCGGTTGTCATTGGGCGCTTCCACCACGATCGCGCAGTATCTGCTCCCCCGCCTACTCGCCGAATTCGTGCAATTGCATCCTGCCATTGAACTCTCCGTGGTCAGCGCGAACACCGCGCAAATCGCTGCGCGGGTCATCGCACGGCAGAGTGATCTCGGTCTCATCGAAGGCCCTCCCGGCGCCTGCGAACTGAAGATCGAGAAATTCGTGGATGACGACATCGTGGTCATCGTTCCAGAGGGGCACGCCTTTTTGAATCCCCAGAATGGAACGCCGCAAGTCGCGCAACTGGCCGCCGAGCCGCTCTTGTTCCGAGAGCCCGGGTCGGGCACGCGGCGGGTAGTGGAAGATGCTCTTCGAAAACGGGGTCTGGCCCAGCGCAGCTTGTGGGTGGTCATGGAACTGGATTCCACCGAAGCCATCAAGTCTGGCGTGGCAGCGGGATTGGGCATCGGTTTTGTCTCGCGCTGGGCGCTGCGGGACGGAGATTCTCCCGGTGTGCGGGCCGTCCCCGTGGCAGGCTTAAGGATCAAACGGTCCTTTCAGTTCGTGTATCCTCAGGGGCCCGAACCGGTAGGCGCGGCGGGAGCCTTCCTGCGCGTAGCTCGCCAGTTCCGCAACCAGTTCACGTCACCTGGCCTCCGAAGCGGAGCGGTTAATCCAGTAAAAAGGTCGTAATATCGATTGACACTCAACTGATATATCATGTATTATCGACCAAGATAGGTTCGTCGTGTACTTTGTTGAAAGGCGTGAAATGCGAAGTGTGACGGTTAGTGTGATGGTTGTCGGTTGCTTCTTGCTGGCGGCCTCGATGGCTTTTGGTCAGAATATCTACAGCACTGTGAGCGGAACCGCGGTGGATTCCAGCGGAGCGACGGTGCCTGGCGGCAAAGGCACGCTCGTCGATCAGGCGAGAGGAGTGTCGAGGAACTTTGCCACGGAAGCGGATGGTTCCTTTGTCATCCCCAACCTTGCACCAGGAACTTACGATCTGACCGTGCAGGCCGATGGTTTTAAGAGGCTGTTAGTTCGCGATCTGGTTCTGACCGCAAGCGAAGTGCGCAGCGTCGGAAAGCTCACGCTGGAACTGGGCGGTCTGGTGGAAAGCGTGACGGTTGAGGCGCAAGGCACGCCGGTGCAGGTAGCGAGCGGCGAGAGGTCGGGCGTTGTCACGGGAGCCCAGATTGCCGAAATCGCCGTGAAAGGGCGCGACTTTGCTTCGTTCCTCTTGACGGTACCCGGTATTGTGGACACAGCCTCGCAAGGCAGAGAAGCCATGGCGCGCAACGCGCTGGCTGGAATTCACATCAACGGCGGACGCGATTCATCTGTGCTGATGATGGTGGACGGCATGCCCAGCCTGGACGCCGGCAATAACGGTGTGCCGGGCGAACCGAATATGGACGCCATCGCCGAAGTCAAGGTAATGACCAGCAACTATCAGGCTGAGTACGGGCGCAATGCCGGCGGTATGATCACGGTGATCACCAAATCGGGTTCCAAAGATTTTCATGGGTCGGCCTACGAGTATTACAGGCACGAAAGCCTGGACGCCGCTAATTACTTCGACAACCGAACGGGCACGGCCAAGGCTCCATACCGCTACCGCATTACGGGATTTTCCGTCGGTGGGCCGGTTTTGCTCCCCAGGACGAATTTTAACAGGCAGAAGGACAAGCTCTTCTTCTTCTTCTCGCAGGAACTCGTTGGGTCGAAGAATAACTGGAGTCCCCAATTCATCAACGTTCCGACGCAGCTCGAAAGAAACGGCGACTACTCAAAGAGTTACGACGTGGCTGGCGCGCAGATTCCAGTGAAGGACCCGGCCACGGGTCTGGTCTTCCCGGGAAACATGATACCCAAGGACCGCATCAACAAGCTTGGCCAGGCCATGCTGAATTTCTTGCCGCTGCCAAATTATACGGATCCCGATCCCGCGTACGTGTACCGGCGCAACTACCGCACGGTTCCGAGCGGAAGCTGGCCCCGGCGTCAGGAAGTGTTCCGCGCGGACTACAACATTACGTCGAAGTTCCAGGTTTTCTATCGCCTGCTTGAAGATTCCAATAAACTGTTGCTGCAGACTGGATCGGGCGGCTGGCCCGCTGGCGGCGTGAACTATATGCTGACGCCGGTCATGTGGGATCGCCCCTCCCGTGCGCAAGCCGTTCACGCCACCAACGTTTTCTCGCCCACTCTCGTTAACGAAGTCACCTTCACACGGGCATTTAACAACGTGATCACCTATCCGACCGATCCCAGCGTTCTGGACCGGTCGCTCATGGGCAATCCGGCGCAATGGTTCAAGCACGACCAGCCCAACGCCAACTGGATCCCGGCCTTGACCTTCGGCGGAACGCCGGTCAACACGGCGAACACTTCGCTGAATGTGAATATTCCGGACGCTCTTCCGGATCCTGGATACACCTTGACGGAGAGCCTGAGCAAGGTTTGGAAGAGCCACAGTCTGAAAGTTGGCTTTTACGTGGAACGGAACAATAAGATCCAGTCCGCCTCTACGCAAATCCACGGCGCCTTCAATTTCGCGCGGGACACCAACAACCCGCTGGACACCGGGCACGGCTATGCGAATGCGCTGATCGGGAATTTTCAATCTTACTCCGAGGCGAACAACCAGCCCAAGGGCGATTACATGTTCTGGGATTACGAATGGTATGTGCAGGACAACTGGCGCGTCACCTCGAAACTGACCCTCGATTACGGCTTGCGCTTCTATCACACTCCACCGACCATCGATCGCGGCGGGGCAGTGGCCACCTTCGTGCCCGGTCTTTACGATCCATCCAAGGCGCCGGTCCTTTACATTCCCGCGCGGGACGCCGCGAATAAGCGGGTTGCCAAAAATCCGCTCACGGGAGCGCTGGCACCCAGTCCGATGATCGGCCTCTTTGTGCCGAATTCCGGAGATTTCGCGAACGGCTCCCGGGCCGCCGGTAACGGTGTGCCTTTAGGCCTGTACTCCACTTCCTGGCTGGAATTCGGCCCGCGCTTCGGTTTTGGTTATGATGTCTTTGGGACCGGCAAGACCGCTATTCGTGGCGGCTTCGGCGTCTTCAAGGACAAAGTCACGGGCAACACGCTCTACAACAGCGCCGGCAATCCTCCCATCACGTCCACTCCTACTCTGTATTACGGAACGCTGGACACCTACGCACAAAACCCCGGCTCCACGGGTCCCTCGGATATCACTGTCCTCTCGGGCAACCAACCGATGCCGACCGTGATGAACTACAGCCTTTCGATTCAGCATCAGGTTAGCAACACGATGTTCGACCTTGCCTACGTCGGCAGTTTGGCCCGGCACCTTTCCGTGCAGCGCAACATCAACGCAATCCCGATGTTCGCGCGGTTTGATCCGAAGAACGCGGACCCGACGCAGACCTCCACTCCGCTCCAGGATAATTTCCTCCGCCCGTATCGCGGCTACGGCAATATCAATCAGCGGGAGTTCACAGGAACGTCGAACTACCATGCGCTGCAGGTTTCGGCGAGCCGCCGCTTCTCGAAGGGAGTGCAGTTCGGTGCCTCCTACACGTGGTCGAAGATTCTGACCGTTTCGAGCGGCGACACTGGCGGCCTTAGTTCGTACTTCCCGACCCGCTCCTGGAACTACGGCCCGGCGAACTTCAATCAGCCGCAAACCCTTGTGCTGAACTACATGTACGAGGTGCCGAAAGTCGGAACCATGACGGGTTTCAAACCCGCCAAGTGGGTGTTGGACAACTGGCAGATCAGTGGTATCACCTCATTCTTAAGCGGCAGCCCGTTTACTCCCGGATTCAGCTTGGTGGATGGGCTGGATACCACCGGGTCCACCGATGGAGCCCGGATTACTGTGACCGGCGACCCGCGCCTGGACAAGAGCCAGAAGACCTTTAGCCGCACTTTCAATACCGGCGTTTTCAGTCGTACCCCGAGAGGCAGTTTCGGTAACGCGGGCCTAGGCCTTCTGTACGGACCCGGGGTTAATAACTGGGATCTCGCCATTAGTAAGCGGTTTCGTCTGTTCTCCGAGGGCCGGTACCTGCAGTTCCGGACGGAACTGTTCAACGCGTTCAACCATACGCAGTTCTCGGGATTGAACTCAACCGCCAGGTTTGATAAGAACGGCGTTCAGACCGATCCGCTTTTCGGCGCATACACTTCGGCGTACAAGCCGAGGAACATCCAACTATCGCTAAGACTTGCCTTTTAAAGTTTCGAGGAGACATTATGCCGTATCTAACTTCGCGCCGGACATTTCTTGTGGCCGCTTCCGCTGTTTCGGCCGCTTGCGCATGGGCGAAAAGCGGATCCATTCGGGTGGGATGTCAAGCCAATGGCTTTCCGCTCAAGCCGGGTGACTTTCCAGGCCTGCTGAAGGTGCTGGAATCGATGAAGAGCTTGGGCTACACCGGCTTTGAATGTAATTACAAGCTGGTAGAAGGCGAGTTCGGCCGCGTCGCGGCCGCGCGCGGGCAGATCGAAAAAACCGGAATGACGTTCATCGGGGCACATGCCGGAATGGACATCGTCGGCGGCGCCAAGGGTGCGGGCATTGCCGCCGGTGTGGCAGCCCTCGGAGCGGACTGCATCATTATGAGCGGCAAGGGTCTGTCGGCGGAGGGCGCGTTTGAGAAAGAGGCCCTGTTGCAGAAAGCCAAGGAATTGGACAAGATCGGCCGCATGCTCAAGGAGAACCGGCTGCGCCTCGCCTATCACAACCACAACCCGGAGTTCGCCAACCACAACGCGGAAATGGACGGACTTGCCGAGAATACCGATCCCGCTCTGGTCAACTTCCTCATGGATGCCGGACACGGATACCTGGGCGGTGGTAATCCAGCCGCTTTCCTAGCTGTAAACTCGAAGCGGATCTATGGAATTCATCTGAAGACGTTCCGCGGCAAGCAGGTTAGCGGCCAGGTTCCGCTTGGCCAGGGCGACTTCGATTTCCAGGCGCTCGCCGCCGCGGTGAAGAAAACCGGTTGGTCGGGTTGGCTCATTGATGAAGAGGGCGGTAGCCCGCAGGGCGGCAATACGGCGGCGGTTGGGCCGGATCGCGAGTACATCCGCAAACTTTTCGGCGTCTGAAACTCGGGCGGCCCGGTTAACTGAGGATTCACGGCCGCTGTTATACAGTGCGTAGTCTTACGGGTCGAAATGGTGGCACTTCGACCCGGCACTTCAACAGTCCGGTGGGAACCAATACTTGAAACGTTAGGAGAAAGAGAAATGGAAACGAACCGACGGTCATTCCTGGTGGCGGCGGGGGCGTCCGCGATCATTTCGGGGGCCTCCGCGCTCGAGGCGCAGAGTGAGAAACCAATCCGACTGGCGATCATAGGAACCGGGTACCGGGCATGGGCCCACTTGGCGATCCTACAATCTCTACCCGGTTTTCAGGTGGTAGCGCTGGCCGATCCAACGCCGGAGAACCTGGATCGTGCGGCTACCCTGGCTCCCGGTGCCAAAACCTACGCGGATTACCGCAAGTTGCTGGCGGAACGGCACGATATCGACGCAGTTGTGGTGATCACTCCCAGCTTTTTGCACGCCGAAGTGACGGTGGCCGCGTTCGAGCGCGGTCTGCCGGTACTCTGCGAAAAGCCGATGGCCACCACGATCGACGATGCCAATCTCATGATCGAGGCGTCGCGCAAATCCGGCAAGCTCCTGTACATCGGATTCCAAAAGCGCCTGGTCCCGGCGACCAACAAGATGCGGGATCTGGTTGCCGCCGGTGAAATAGGCAAGATCGAGTTCGTCAGCGGTAATCTCTTCCGCGGCGACTGGAACCCGAAGAGTTGGAAATACAAGAACCCCAAGACCGGCATCGCCACCAACTGGCGCTATCTCACGTACACCGAGGGCAGCGCTCTGCTCGAAGACGGCGTTCACGAGATCGACTGCGCCAATTGGATGATCGACGACCGGGTGGTGCGGGTCACCGCGTCCGGCGGTAATAACGTTTATAAAGATCGCGAAACAGTCGATCACGTGGCTGCCATTGTCGAATACGCTTCGGGTGTGAAGTTGAGCTTCGAATTGTGTCTGTTCGCGGCGAATGCGGGCCCGTCAAGCAGGCGCCTCGTGGTGATCGGCAGCGAAGGCGTGATGTACCCTGAGAACGGCAAAATTGCAATCCGCAAGCACGGCGGTGGCGGGGTGCGCTACGTGGACGTGGTGGACGACACGCCCAAGTCGGTCGTCGGAAAAGCCGTGGGCTCGGCCCAGGATCCCGAGACCTATAAGCAATATCAATTGTTTGCACAGAGCCTGCGATTGGGCAAACCGCCTCTGGTGGGCCCCGAATCCGCCAAGACGACCGTCAAGATCATCCTGCTTGCCGAGAAGTCCTTACGCGAGCATCGCGTCTTGAACTGGAACGACCTGCCGGCATAACGGGTACCTGTTTGAAGCTGGCCGGTTTGCTATCTGTTTTGCCGCTCTTTTTCACGGTGAGACGGATTGATCTTACCGGCCGGCGTTCATTCACTCCTGCCTCCGGAGCGGCAGTAAAGCCGCTTCTCCACGAATAGAACGAACCATGAAAAAGCTCCAGGGTAGGACCGCGTTGGTGACCGGCGCGAGCCGAGGAATCGGCAGGGGAATCTGCGAAGCGCTGGCAGGCGAAGGCGCCGATCTGGTAATGGTGGCTCGCGGCCAGGATGCGCTTCAGCGTGTCGCTGGGGATTTACAGGCGAAGGGTTCGCGCGCACTCGCGGTTGTTGCGGATGTTACCGTCGAAAGCCAGGTATGCGCCGCGTTCGCCCAAGCGATCCAGCGGTTCAGCCGCCTGGATTTGCTGGTCAATAACGCTGGCGTTTCAGACGGCGGTCCGCTGGAGGAAATCACGGTCGAAACCTGGGACAAGGTCATGGCGGCGAATCTGCGTGGACCTTTTCTCTGCACACGGGAAGCGTTTCGGATCATGAAGCCCGCCGGCGGAGGCCGCATTATTAACATTGGTTCCCTTGCCGCGAAGCGCGTTCGGCCCCACACCGCGGCCTACAGTACGAGCAAACACGGCCTATGGGGACTCACCCAGGTTTCCGCGCTCGAAGGCCGGCAGTTCGGGATTTCATGTGGCTGCATATTTCCGGGCAACACCCTCGTCGAAAAGAATAAGAACCGTCCGGAACCGATGATGACGGTGGACCAGTTGGTCCAGGTGGTGGTAGCCATGGCGTCGCTTCCGGCTCACATCAACATGCTGGAAGCCGTTGTTCTGCCCGTTGGCCAGCCCTATCTGGGCCGTGGATAACGCTGCATAAGCCGAGGAAATCCGCGATCACAAAATGTGATTGGACGCCCACCTGCCGCGCCCGCAAACTGGGATTGTGCTTACCAAGGTAGCTTTCCTCTGTGCCGTTCTGCTGTGCTGCTCTCCGTGGTGTTCCCCTCCTCTTGCTCTGGCGCTAGGTCTGGCAATCGGGATTGCCGGGGCGAATCCATGGCGCGCGGCATCGTCGTGGTGGACGCGCGAGTTGCTGAAGTGGAGCATCGTCGGCTTGGGTTTCGGCATGGACATTCACGCCGTGCTGGAGACGGGGCGCACGAGTTATGTCTACACCGGTTTCGGAATTGCCGCGGCGATCGGGCTCGGGCTTTTCTTTGGACGCCTTCTGCGCGTGCCTTTCAATTCCGCCTTTCTAATCTCCGTCGGGACTTCCATCTGTGGCGGCAGTGCGATCGCCGCAACGCGCTCGATTGTCGATGCGAGCGAGGAAGAGACGGCCGTATCGCTGACGACCATATTCGTGCTGAACTCCGTCGCGCTGGTCACTTTCCCAGTGATCGGTGCAGCCGTGGGTCTCACGCAAAGACAATTCGGGCTCTGGGCGGCGCTTGCCATTCACGATACCAGCTCCGTGGTGGGAGCAGGCCTCAGATACGGCCCAGTGGCGCTTGCCGTGGGGACTACTGTCAAACTGGTCCGGGCGCTCTGGATCGTTCCGGTGTCGGTCCTCGTGGCGGCTTGGTTCCGAAACCGCGGCAAGAAGGCCTGGCCCTGGTTCATCGGCCTGTTTGTGGCGGCGGCATGGCTGCACTCTTCCTGGCCGCAGGCAGACGGGCTCAGCCGCGGTATCGTCGCCGTGGCGCGCACCGGCTTTTCGGTGACATTGTTCCTTATCGGCGCGGGACTCTCACGGGAGGGACTGAAGCGGGTGGGCTGGCGGCCCTTCGCGCAGGGTCTGGCGCTATGGGTTGTCGTCGCGGCAACGACGTTGTTCTTTATCTGGAGAAGATGGATCAGCGTCTGAGTTGTTGGCATATGATATATTACGTTTTTGGTCCATGAGGGTTGACAGATGAAGATCGCGATAGCCATGATGATCCTGCCCTTGGCGGCTCAAGGTGCGAATTATTCCGCCAGGAAGACGGTTGTGGAGGGAATCGAGGTTGTGCGCCTGTTCGATGCGGAGCGCAACACCCAAGTCTCCATCGCGCCTTCGATCGGCAATATCGCGTACGAGATGAAGGTCAACAGAATGAACGTGCTCTACTTTCCGTTCGCGGGACTGGCGCAGTGGAAAGCGAATCTTACCCCCTGCGCGATTCCGTTCCTGGGGCCGTGGGCCAATCGCCTCGACGAGGACGCCTACTGGGCCAATGGCCGCAAGTATATTCTGAACCCCAGCCTCGACAACCTGCGGAGGGATCAGTTCGGCCAGTCTATCCACGGCATGCTCTATTTTTCCTCTGCGTGGAAACTGGTTTCAGTTGAAGCGGACGCAGACTCGGCGCGCTCGGTTAGCCGCCTGGAGTTCTGGAGGTACCCCGACATGATGGCGCAGTTTCCTTTCGCACACACCATCACCATGACCCACCGGCTCACCAAAGGTGTCCTTGAAGTGGAGACGCACATCGAAAATCACTCTTTCAGCCCCATGCCGGTCAGCATCGGCTTTCATCCGTTCTTCAATTTGCATGACTCGCCGCGGGCGGAGTGGAGCGTCCACATTCCGGCGCGCCAGCACGTACTCCTCAATGACCACATGGTGCCAACCGGCGAAATGAAGCACACGGAATACGCGGACCCGCAGGCGCTCGCCACGGTGCAGATGGACGATATCCTTACCGATCTGGACCGGGGTCCGGATGGCCGGGCGGTGTTCTGGGTGAAAGGAAAGCGGGAAAAGATCAGCGTCGCTTTCGGACCCAAGTATCCAGTGGCGGTCGCCTTTATGCCGCCGGGAAAGGAAGCAGTATGTCTGGAGCCGATGACCGCGATCACCAACGCCTTCAATCTGGCGCAACGCGGACTCTACAAAAGTCTGCAGAGCATCCCGCCCGGCGGGGAGTGGAAGGAAAGTTTCTGGATCACGCCAGAGGGGTTTTGAGCCCCCCGCGTTAGATACCGAATTGCGCGCGCAACGCCTCGCGGGCAGGGCGGACGGCATCGTCGCCGGCCTTGCCGATGGCGTTCTCTTCCTCGACGATCAGCCAACCGCTCCATTTCACTTTATCGATGGCGGCGGCGAGCCCCTTCAGGTCGAACGCCCCCAAATCCGGGTTGTCACCGGGACGGTCACTGAGGTCGCGCAAGTGTATACCGTCGATGCGCGAGTGATGCTTTAGGAGAAACGCCGGTACGTCTGCCTTGGCGCGCCGGGCATGGCCGGTATCGAAAATGAAGTGCACCAGATTGGGATCGCTGCCAGCGTACAAAGCTTCCATCTCAACGGCTCCGTTGGCAAACTCCGGCCCATGGTTGTGATAAGCGAAGCGCATTCCCTTTGACTTGGCGTAGGCGGCCGCGGCATTGAGCGCCGCACACTTGCGCTGGATGGCGGCATGATCCAGAACGCCGTCGGTAGTGGCGGGGGAGCCACTCAGGATGAGGCGCTCGGCGCCCATCGGAGCGGCCCCGTCCACCACCTTGCGATACAGATCTGCCGGCGCCACGTGGGACGTCGGATCGTATGCGAGCAGGAAAATGTGGACCCCGAGGAAGCGCTGCCCGGATTTGGCGATCATCGAGCGCACTTCGCCGGGCTCACCGGAGTGTTCCTGTACATTCCGGAAACTGGTTTCGAATCCCTGAAAACCGAACGCCTTCATCTTGTCGAGTACGGATGCGAAGGAGGAAAGCTTTTTCGGGTCGATGGGCCAGGAGTTTGTCTGGCATCCCATTCGCAGCTCGGATTTAAACGCCAGCAGGCTGGCTGGAACGAGGGCAATCAGTTCGCGGCGGCTAAGAGAGATGCTCATGAAATTTGCTCCTGAAGACTAAGAACGCGTTCGAGCGCGGGCTGTAACGCCTTTGCAATACTGGCGTCGGAAAGATCCGGAAGCTTCACGTCGCGAAGCAGGATCCAGCGCTCCGTGTGCTCGATCGATTCACCCGGCTGCAGCTTGCCGAGCGGCCCGAGTGTTTCCAACTCCATCATGAAGCGGTTCGTGAAGATCTCGACCGAGCAGCCGAAGTCCGGGTAGCTGCGCGTGGGATCGGCTTTCGAGTATTTGAAGAAGATTTCGTTGCCGAGGAGGTAAGCCGTCCAGGCGTGCTCATGGAAAAGTCCGATCTTCTGAGGCTCGGCGGCTTCCGGATCCTGCCGGAGCGCGAAGAATCGCTCGCCCCAGGTCCACCTCGGGTCCCCCAGCTTGGTGTACGCCCACATGACCAGCGGGTGGGTGGGCAGCAGCATTTCCGGGTGTTTGCCGCGGGGCGGGAAGCCCGAAAGCGCGATCCCACCGGGTGCTGCCTGAGTGAGCGTCCACGGTGCAAGTTCGATCGCCCATACGTTGCGATTCACGATGCGGTGCACGATTTCGACTTCGTTCGGGCAGGGACCGAAATGGATGGTCATTTCTTTCTGTAGCCCCGTGGAGGACTCCAGCGCCCCTGTCACGTGCAGCCCGTTCTCGAGGGTGGCAAACTCAACCGGGTCGTTGTCCAATACCCAGGTGACCTCTTTCCGCTCGGGTGCCACCCAGAGGCGGTGGCCACCACGAACGCGCACGCCGGGCCCTTCGTCGGGAAAGATCTTGAACAGATTCTCCCCGCCGGTAAAACCGCAGCGCATCACGCGCGGGCCGAAGCTGCGGGGCACCACCATTTCCATGCAGCCATTCGACACCAGACAGCAGTCCTGCCAGTGTTCGAACGCGATATCACGAAAGCTTAAACTCACAAGTTTTTCTCCTTGCCGAGCGAAACCTGACGCAGGCTCCGGACCATGGCAAACAGGAGTATGCTTCCCGCCATGGGCATCACGGCTGCCAGGCTGAAGACCGGCAGGTACGAAAAGTGATCCACCAGAATGCCCGTGAGCAGGGGAAAGATCATCCCGCTCAGGCCGCCGGCGATTCCGGTGAGTGCCGTGACGCGCCCCACCGCACTGGTGGGGAACACGTCGGAGATAGCGGCAAACATATTGGCGGAGAGGAAGGTGTGCCCGAGCAGCACGAAGCAAATTCCCGCCAGCGCCACCGGAATGGTTCGCGCTCCCACTACGGCGAAACTGAGCAGGCAGCATACCGCGCCGATGCCCATGGTGATCCGCCGGGTATCGGTGACGCTGAAACCGCGCCGGAGCAGCCGTCCGGCCAGCCAGCCGCCACCGATGCTACCGATGTCGCCGAACAGGAAAGGCACCCACGCGAACAAGCCGATTTCCTTGAGCGAGAGGCCGCGCTGCCGGTACAGGTATTCAGGCAGCCAATAGATATAAAACTGGACCACGGGCCCAACCAGCATCCGGCAGCCCATCAGGGCCCACGTCTGCCGCAACTTCAACAACTCTCTATTGCTGGGCGCGGGCTGGTCCGTGGTGGATTCGCGTCCGTCGATAATATAAGCGCGCTCAACAGCGGACATCGAGGGGTGATCTTCCGGGCTGCGATACCATTTGCGCCAGGCGAATACCCACACAAAGCCCAAGGCGCTGGGCAACAGAAATGCCGCGTGCCAACCGAATTTCAACGTCAGCACAACCAACAGCGGCGGAGCGATGATGGAGCCTATCATGGAGCCGCCGTTGAAGATCCCAATCGCAAGGGCCCGCTCCCGCACCGGAAACCACTCCGACACCGTTTTCATGCCTCCGGAGAAATTGCCGCATTCCCCGGTGCCCAGCCAGAACCTCAGCACGCTGAAATGCAGCATGGTACGGGCAACGGCATGCAATGCGTTCGCCAGCGACCACCATGAGACCGCCAGCGTGAAGCCAAATTTCACTCCGAAGCGGTCCATCAGCGAACCCATCGGAAACTCGCCCATCATCATTCCCATCTGGAAAGCGGCTACGATGATTCCATAATCGGTGTTGCTCAGCTTCAGCGATTCGCGGAGTAATGGCGCGACAATAGAGAGGGATTGCCGGTCAACAAAGTTGATGATCGTGATGCACAACAGCAGCGCCATCACCCACCAGCGAACCTGCCGGATGAGCGGCGGCATGCCGGGTATGGATTTCAGCGACGGAACGGCAGCGGGCATGTCGTATAGCATATCAGATACCAGGATCGTTTATGCCTGGTTTGATCCACACCCACAATTTTTGGTCTGGAAATACCGAATTGCCGGATTTTGGGGTATTGTCACGGATGATAATATCTGATATCTTAACATTGAGAATGCTTCCACTATCGTTGCCGTTCGGCAATACAAGTTTCCGGTTGGCTGTCGAAGCCGATCCGCTCACTCCACCAATGGCTCCGCTGCTGGATGATGAAGCGGGGGCTATTCTTTACGCGTTGGAGCATCCGGTGGGCTGTGGTCCGCTTGCCAGCCTGGTGAAGGCGGGCGAGACGGTGGCCATCATCGTGAATGACATTACGAGGCTCGCACGCTCGGACATGTTCCTGCCGCCAATCGTGAACACGCTGAACTACGGTGGAATTCCGGATGCGGACATCTTTATCGTGTTCGCGCTGGGTACGCACCGGCCGCAAAATGAGGCGGAGCAGCGCGCCATCGTGGGGGAGGAGATTTTCCGCCGCATCCGGCTTTACGATCACGACGGCGACGACGAGGCGAATCTGGTGGAGGTAGGCACGACGAGCTTCGGCAACCGGGTGCAGATCAATCGCAGGGTGTATGAGGCGGACCGGATCATCCTCACCGGCGAGATCATCTTTCATCAAATCGCCGGCTACAGCGGAGGGCGCAAGAGTCTCGTCCCCGGGGTGGCCGGCAACCGCACTACGACGTTCAACCACCGGATGGTGCTCGATCCCCGCTGCCGCGCGGGCGTATTGGACGGGAACCCCGCACACGAAGATATGCTGGAAGGCTCGCGCATGGCCGGGCCGGATTTCGTGGTCAATGTGGTACTGAGCCCGGCGGGCAAACTTCTCTATGTGGCGGCGGGTGACGTGGAGCAGGCGCACCTACAAGGTTGCCGCGCCGCGGACCGGCTGCTGCGCACCGAAATCGAATGTCTTTACGACGTGGTGATCGCCTCGGCCGGCGGAGCGCCCCTGGATATCGATCTGCGCCAGGCCCACAAGGGCATGGAGAATGCGTGCGCCGCGCTTCGTCCCGGCGGATTGCTCTACTACTACGCCGAATGCAGCGACGGCCTGGGCAGCGCCAATTTGGAACTGTATCTGAACACCTACGATACGGACGCCGCGATGGAGAGTGCGTTGAGGGAAAACTTCGTGGTCGGCGGTCACAAGGCGCTCTGGCTGGCGCGTCTCGGCAAACGCTATGACGTTCACCTGGTGACGACCCTCGATGCGCGTATGGTCGAGCGATGCGGATTTCAAGCGGTCCACCCCGCGCAGCATGAAAGTCGCCTGTTGGAACTGCTCCGGCGCAAGGCTCCGGGCCGTGTGGCGGTCATGCCACACGCCGGATTCACGGCGCCGGCGCTTCGTGGTTTCGGGAGAAAAACAAATGACTAGTGGCACGCGAGAAATAGAAACACTGCCGATGTACATCGGCGGGGAATGGGTACGGACCGCGGAGTTACATACCGTCGAGTTGCCGTACGACGGAAGCCCCGTGGGATCTTGCTACATGGCAGACTCCGCCGTGGTGGGGAAGGCCGTAGAAGGCGCTAAGCGCGGCGCCGCGGCAATGCGGCGTCTCACCAATTTCGAGCGGGCGGATTTGCTGGTTCGCATGGCGGAAATCGTCAAGCGCGATCTCGCGGATTTCGCCAAGCTGATTTGCCTTGAGACCGGCAAGCCGGTGAAGGAAGCGCGCGGCGAAGCCGAGCGGACGCTGCAGACAATGATCGCCTCGGCCGAGGTAGCGCGCAATTTCCACGGTGAAGTGATTCCGATGGACGGCGCGCCTATCGGCAAAGGCCGGCTGGCAATGACGGTGCGCGAACCGCTGGGCGTGATCGGCGCCATCACTCCTTTCAACGTTCCCTTTAATCTGATGATGCACAAGGTGGCTCCGGCTTTGGCGGCGGGCAACGCCATCGTTCATAAGCCGGCCACCACCACGCCGCTTAGCGCGTTGCGCTTCGCACGCGTAATGGAGGAGGCGGGCGCTCCGGCCGGCGCCTACAACGTGGTGACGGGACCGGGTTCGCTGATCGGGAACGCTTTAGTGGACAGCCCCCATGTGGCGATGATTACTTTTACCGGCAGCAAGGAAGTCGGAATTGGGATTCGCGCCAGGGCGGGCTTGAAGCGCGTGACCTTGGAATTGGGAAGCAACTCCGCGCTGGTGATCGAGCCCGATGCCGACGTCGACACGGCAGTTGCCCGCTGCGTCATGGGTAGCTTCTCCCATAGCGGGCAGGTGTGCATTTCCGTGCAGCGGATCTACGTACACGATTCCATCGCGGAAGAGTTCCTGGCGAAGTTCGCCGCAGCCACAGGCAAGCTTCGCATCGGCCATCCCTTTGAGGAGGCGACGGATATCTCGTCGCTGATTACCCAGGCGGAAGCGGTGCGCGTGGAATCCTGGATCGCCGAGGCCAAGGGCCAAGGGGCGCGTCTGATTTGCGGTGGCGGCCGCAAGCACGCCACCATCGAGCCCACGATCCTCGCCGACGCGCCGCGAACCACCCGCATTTCCTGCCAGGAGGTCTTCGGGCCGGTGGTGCTGGTGAACCGCTACCAGAAACTGGAAGATGCGATCCACATGGTGAACGACAGCGTCTACGGTCTGCAGGCCGGGATCTTCACCAGGGATCTGGAACGCGCTTTCCGGGCTGCGCTGGAGTTCGAAGTGGGTGGCGTGATCATCAACGACGTGCCTATGTTCCGCGCAGATCACATGCCCTACGGAGGCGTGAAAGAGAGTGGGATGGGCCGCGAAGGTCCAAAGTATGCGGCTGAAGAGATGTCCGAGATGAAGCTCATCTGCTGGAAGGTTTAGACGGAAGTTCTGGAGAATACAATGCAACTATTTATTGATACTGCCGATATCGTACAGATTCGTGAAGCGTACTCGTGGGGCATTGTGGACGGAGTGACCACTAATCCCACGCATATCGCAAATTCGGGCAAGCCGTTCGACGACGTTCTCGCCGAGATCTTCGAATTGGTGGACGGGCCGATCAGCGTGGAATCGGTCAGCACGAATGCCCCGGGCATCATCGCCGAAGGCCGCCGGATCGCAGCCTTCCATAAGAACGCGGTGGTGAAAGTGCCGGTCATGATCGAAGGGCTCAAGGCCGTAAAGGTGCTGTCGAGCGAAGGCATCAAGACCAACGTCACGCTGTGTTTCAGCCCGGTGCAAGCCTTCCTGGCCGCGAAAGCGGGCGCCACTTATATCAGCCCTTTCATCCACCGTCTCGACATGGTGGGCCACGAAGGCGCCGACCTGATCCGCCAGATTCGCGCGATTTACGACAACTATGGTTTCGAAACCAAGATCCTCGCCGCGAGCATCCGTAACGTCAAGCAGGTTTTGGATTCGCTGCTAGCGGGCGCCGATGTCTGCACCATGCCGCTTGAGATGCTTGAGGCGCTGTACCGGCACCCGTTGACGGATGCCGGGCTGCAAAGCTTTCTCACCGACTGGAAACGCGTTCCTCCGAGCCGGTTGTTCGAGGCGGCGGCGGTTTAGGTCAAACTGGGGCGGCCTTCCCGCCGCCCCAATCTCTGTCCTGGCATTCCCCCACTCTGACCTCGCGAGGAGAAGTACTTTTGCGAATTTTGTTCCTATTTAGCCGTGTCCTGCTGGCAACGCAGATTATCATTGCCGCCGCTGCCCCTGCACCCGGGCGCGCGGATTCCACCGCGGTCGAGATTGAGGAGTTGAAGAAGCGGGTCGCGGACCTCGAAGCACAGAACCGCCGCATGGCCCAATTGCTCTCGGCCCTGGAGGCGCGCTTGCAGCCGGGGCAGGGGATCGCGCAAGCTCCGGTTCCCGCTCCCGCGCCAAAGGCTGTGGCAGGGTCCGGCCCGGCGAGCGCACCGCAGAAGAGCGAAGGTGCCGATGATAGCGCCCGGCTCAAAGTGTACGGCATGTTGAGATTGGACATGGATATCGACACGCAGCGGCCCAATAGCCCGCAAGTGCCCCTATTCATCACTTCGCCATCCGGCGGGCAGGGCGGGAGTTTCGCAATGCATCCGCGCTTGACCCGTGTTGGCATCGACCTCCTTGGTCCTCGCCTGCGTTCACTGGGCAACGCGGAACTCAGCGGCAAACTGGAGACGGACTTTGAGAACGGGGGCTCGGAGTCGCGCCAAATCATCCGCATTCGCCACGCTTACGTGAAGGCTACCTGGAAGGGCTTTTCTCTGCTTGCGGGCCAGACCTGGGACGTCTTTTCCCCACTGATCCCCACCACGAATAACGACACCCTGATGTGGAATGCCGGCAACCTGGGTGACCGCCGCCCTCAGCTTCGTGCGGCTTACGAGCCGAAGGTTGGCAAGGGCCAGTTCTCGTTCACGGGCGCCATCGGAGTCACCGGAGTGGTGGACGCGCTGGACCTGGATAACAACGGTTTTGCAGACGGAATCCAGTCCATGCGGCCCGACGTGCAGGCTCGCATCGGATATTCGCGCCCGCTATGGGTAGCAAACCAGGCTTTCTCATTGGGCGCTTCAACCTTTACCGGCTGGTTGGGAGTTTCGAAGCCGATCGGTGGACGCACCGTTCTCCCGGCAGACGGGTACAACTTCGATCTGACCTTGCCGGTCGCCTCAGCGCTGGCCTTCCGGGGCGAAGGTTGGTGGGGCCGCAACATGAGTGACTTCCGCGGCGGCGCCGGGCAGGGATTCACGGTCTCGCAGGGCCGGATTGTGCGCGGGCGGGGCGGGTGGGGGGAATTTAAGGTTCGGCTGAACCGATATTGGTCGGTGGCTCCGGGCTTCACCACGGACAATCCGGTGAAGGCGGACTTGGCCGCGGGTAGCCGCACACGCAATCGCGCTTTCTATATAGCGAACCGGCTTACGCTCGGGGGCAAGATGGAAATCGGGCTGGACTACTTACGCTGGCGCACCGATTATTTCGGGCTGCTGCCGGGTTTCGATAACCGGATCAATATCTTTGTTCAGTACGGATTCTGACCGCGTCCGGAGTTAGTTAGTATCTGATATGCTACTTTCAATGGCACCAATCGATTGGTGGGGACATGAATCCTAGAGAGCTTGGACAGGCCATCGGGGCGCGATTGCAGGGGCATCGCATCCGCGAAGTTTCGGAAAGAATAACAGCCTCGAAATGGCCTCGACCGGCAGCGGCCGCCGCGGACCCGTGGTGCTGGGGGCTTTCCCGAAAGCCGGGCGCTCCGAGTTGCATTGCGCCGGTGACGGGTGCGACGGGCAGCGCGCCTGTAGAGATCGGTATTCAAGCGGGTAACCCCAAGCATTTTGCGCTCGAGGCTTACTGGAAGTATTCGCACCTCGAGTGAGGCGACCCCTGGTGATCGACGAGTCTATTTATGGCCACAACTACACCTCAAAAACAATACAGCGGAGATAACCAAGTACAGCCGGGCAGGCTGTTTCAAACCGATAGGTCCTCCGTCGTGTACCGCCAGCGCTTCATGAATACGGAAGCGCATCTGAAATTCCTGTCTTGCGGCGAGTATCATTTGCCGGGCGGGTCGGAGTCGCAGGCGCTTTCCGCGCCGGGCTGCGAACTGCTGTTGTATATGTGGAAGGGCCGCGCGATCGTCGAGGTTACCGGCGGCGAATACCACCTCGCCCATTACGACACCCTGTATCTTCCGCTCGGTACCGCCTTCCGGCTCCGAAATCCCGATGCCGAGCCTGCCCGCCTGATTCAGACCGCCGCGACTGCGCAAAACGTTCACCCGGTCTTTCACTCGAAGTTTGCCGAGTTCTCAAAACGCGAGGATCGCATCCGCCATCTCAAGGGCAAGGACGTCTACATGATGTTCGATGTGAGCGAACCCGCCGACAAATTGGTGGCCGGCTACACGTTCTTCCAGCCGTTCCAGCGCTCCTGGCCGCCACACAACCATACCGACCAGGAAGAGGTCTACTTCTTCATTCAAGGCCGGGGCTCCATGGAAGTCTACGAATCGCCCGAAACCATGAGCTTCGTGCGGAGCGTGGAGGAAGGCGATCTGGTCACGATCCCGATGTTTAACTACCACCCAGTGTTTTCGCAAGAAGATCCACTGCAGTTTATCTGGTGCATCGCAGGCGAACGCTATTGGGTGGGCGACAAGAACAAGTCGTTCATGAGCGGCACGGGTACGTCGCTCACCACCTAAACCACGGGGACAATTCGCGGGAAAAACGAAAACTTCGAGTCAGCCCGCGGAGAGGGTGCGCTCCCCGCCATCAACGGGGATGGCGGGGAGGCGGCCATCCTGCTGCGCAACCAGGAGTTTTGGGACATCGGCAACCTGGAACTCACCGTTGCGATAGATGCCGCCCTGCGCCGGATGCCAGTGCGGGCTGTTCCACGGCAGATCGGTCTTGATAATTTTGGCCATCCCCGTTTCCAGCGTGAAGCGGTTGTCGGCCATCACGGTGTGAGGTCGAAGCCGAAGGGGATGAAGCCCCTCTTGCTCACGCCCAACAGTTTGCCGTTGACGTAGACCTCGGCGATCTGTCTCACGGCCTCAAATTCAAGGAACACCTTCTTCCCCTGGAAGGACGCCGGTGCGACGAAAGTCTTGCGGTACCAGGTGCGACCGGACCACT
>JANYJN010000174.1 GCA_025358475.1 Candidatus Solibacter sp. | reverse complement strand
GGTGTATTTCTTCGCGGCGCACGTGCCTCAGGCGGTTGCCGCGTTGGTTTTGAGGCTTACCTTCCGCATCCCATCCGCCCAGCGGTGCAGCATGCCCTCGCCACGGGTGGTGACCGACGCCTGAAAACTGCGCGCCTGCGTGCGGAACTCGTACTTATCGATGGTGCAGACGGTTATGCAGCCGGTGCTGCGCAAGATCCGCCCAAAGGTAATGAAGCGTATGGGGCAGGTCGCATCCAGCAGCACGGGCCAACTGATGGAGAGCTCCACGAAGCCGCCGGGTGTGAGTGGCTGTCCGGTGACGAAAGCAACGCCGCCGCTGCACATGTCGATCGTCTCGCCGGAGCCAGCCGCCACCACCACTCCATCCTCGGCCAATCTGTAGCGCACTTCCCGCTCGATAGCGAAACGGAATTTGCTGCGCCTGTCGTTTTCTTTTTTAATGAAATCCATGGCTCGGCTCCTCCGCCGATGCTGGCCTGAAGTAGTGCATTTTCCTGCCCGAATCGGGAGATTCAAAGAATCATTGGGTTACCAATACATTCTTAGAGGTTTGTAAAGACCATGTACAGGCAAATCCACAAGGCACTGTCCACACTGCTGACACTTTTGATGCAACGGCGGGTGCCAAGTATTCATCGACGTGCATGATATCCTGAACATCGTATAACCCCATGAGAAAAGCTCTGCTGTGTATGTTGGCCGTGGCCTGCCTGGCTGGTGCGGCGCCGAAAAAGCCGAAGCTGGTGCTGGCCATCGTGGTGGACCAGTTCCGCTACGACTATCTCATCCGTTTCCGGAGTGAATACCATGGCGGTCTGGCGCGGCTGCTGAGCCAAGGCGCGGTATTCACCAACGCCGGCTTCATCCACGTCCCGGCGATCACCGCAGTGGGGCACAGCACGGTTCTTACCGGGGCCACGCCCTCCACCAGCGGCATTGTGGGCAACGAGTGGTTCGACCGCGACGAGGGGGTCCGCGTCTCTAGCGTGAGCGATGCCAGGACGCAACTGCTGGGCGGCAGCGGGACCGGTTCTTCGCCCAACCGGCTGCTGGTGAGCACGATCGGCGACGAGTTGAAGATGGCCGGCGGAGGCAAGCCGCGGGTGATTGGCGTATCGTTGAAGGACCGGGCGGCGATTCTACCCTCCGGGCACATGGCGGACGGCGCATTCTGGTTCGACACCAAGACCGGCAACTTCGTGAGCAGCAGCTACTACTACAAGGAACTGCCGGCGTGGGTCGAGGAGTTCAACGCACCACGTCCGGCGGACAAATACCGCGGGGTGACGTGGCTGGGGCACAAGATGCCGGAAGACAATGCCAGGCTGTTCGAGGAACTCGAAGTCACCCCGTTTGGCAACGAACTGACGGAGGCCTTCGCGGAGCGCGCACTCGCCTCAGAGCAACTGGGCACGCGCGAGTTCACCGACCTGCTGACGGTGAGCTTCTCTTCTAACGACTATGTGGGCCACCGCTATGGGCCCGATTCTCCGGAAGTGCGCGAGACGGCGTTAGCCACCGACCGGTTGCTGGAGAAGCTCTTCCAGGCGGTGGACCGGCGCGTGGGCGCCGGCAACTACCTGGTGGTTTTTACCGCCGATCATGGGGTGGCGCCGGTGCCGGAGGTCAACGTGGCGCGGAAAATGCCGGGCGGGCGCGTGGATCCGGCGGCAATCCGGGCAGCGGTGGAGCTCGCGCTGGTGAAGAAATATGGGGCCGGGGAGTGGGTGGCCGGCGCCTGGGACCTGGCAGTGTATCTCAATCAGGGATTGATCGCGCGGTTGAAGCTGGATCTGGCCGAGGTGGAACGGGAGGCGGCACGGGCGATTCAGGTGCTACCGCACATCTCCCGGGTATACACGCTCGAAGAGATGAAGCGGGGCTGGGTAGTGCGGGACCCGGTGAGCCAGAAGGTGGCCAACGGATACCATTTGCGGCGGGGCCCGGATGTCGAGTTGATCCTGGATCCCTACTGGATGGTGGGCACCGGCAAGGGTACCGGGCACGCGGCGCCTTACAGCTACGACACGCATGTGCCGGTGATTTTCCTGGGAGCGGGCATTCGTCCGGGGCTATACCATGCGCCCATCGCGGTGAACGATATCGCTCCCACCTTGGCAACGATGCTGGAAATCGAGACGCCGAGCGGTTCCGTGGGGCGGGTGCTGACGGAAATCCTGGTCGATTAGGGACCCCATTGCTTAGCCTGTATACTTAGTGACATGGATTTACGTCCCTTGCATGACCGTGTGATGGTGAAGCGTCTGGATGATGGCGAACAGAAAGTTGGGGGAATCATCATCCCCGATTCCGCCAAGGAGAAGCCGCAACAGGCGCTGGTAAAGGCCGTGGGCAACGGCAAGCTGCTGGAAACCGGAGAGCGCGTGGCGCTTGACGTGAAGGCAGGCGACCGCATCCTGTTTGGCAAGTACTCGGGTGCGGAAATCAAGATTGAAGGTGAAGAGTACCTCATCCTGAAAGAAGACGAGATCCTGGGGGTCTTGGAATAGGCTGTGCTAGTCTAAAAGGTCCACACACCAAACCAGGAGTTTTTTACATGTCTTTCCGGATGGCGCTCAAGCCGCTGATGGTTTCGACCGCCCTTTTCGTGTTCGTCCACGCCGCTGCCGCCCAAGCCAAAGTGGCGGTGATCAATCTTCAGAAGGCGGTTTTGGAATCGGCGGAGATCAAAGCCGCTTCCGCCACAATGGAGGCGAGGTATAAGTCTCGGGTTACGCAGGTCGAGCAGCTCGATAAAGAGATTGCGACGATCGCGCAGACCATTCAGACCAGCGCGGGCAAACTGACGTCGCAGGCGGAGTCCGAGTTGAACGCGCAGGGTACCAGGAAGCAGCGCGACGCGCAGCGGCTGAAGGACGACCTGCAGGCCGATGTCGAACGAGATCGTAACGAGATCCTGCAAAAGTCCGCGCTGAAGATGACGGAGGTGCTGAGGAAGCTAGCGGAGGAGAAGGGCTACGACATCGTGGTGGACGCTCCCTACGCCCCCTATTTCAAGGCGGC
>JANYJN010000677.1 GCA_025358475.1 Candidatus Solibacter sp. | reverse complement strand
GCGGCCACCCTGGGCCCCCGCCCCCCTATACGACGCCCCAGTCGTGATCAGCCGCGATGGCGAGCAACTCCCGTGGAATTCCGCCGTGGTATCCTTTTCAACTAGCGAGGGCTTCTGTCCTGTGGACTTTCCCGCCGATTTCAAGCATTTTGTAACGCCAATCCCTTCCCAGCACGTCCCTATACGTATCGCGGCCTGCCGCTGACGTGGACCCATGTTCGAACTCCTGTTCAAATATCCGGCCAGCATTTTCCACAAGGGCCAATTCGTGCTCCTGACCCCATGGCCGGTCTGGGCGCTCGGGATTGCCATTCTGGCCGCTACCGGAGCCCTCTTCTGGCACATCCGCCGCAATCACGGTATGCTCTCCGGAGCGCGACCGCTGGCCATCTGGCTGCTCGAAAGCGGCCTGATCGCGCTCATCCTCTTTCTGCTCTGGCACCCCGCGCTGAGCATCGCCACCCTGCGCCCCCAACAGAACGTGGTGGCGGTCCTGGTGGACGATTCGCGCAGTATGTCGATCGGTGACTCCTCCGGAACGCGCGAAGCGGCCGCCCAAGCCGTGCTCAATTCCGGGATGCTCAAAGGGCTCAGCGACCGCTTCCAGGTAAGGCTCTACAAGTTCGGCGCCGAGCCGGAACGGATTCAGAAACCTGGCGAGCTCACCGCCACCGCACCGGCCTCCCGCCTGGGTGACACACTGGAGCGCGTCCTCGCCGAATCCTCCTCGCTGCCGCTAGGGGCCATCGTCATGTTGAGCGATGGCGCGGATAACGCCGGTGGCATCGACCTGGCCACCATCGCCGCCATTCGCCGGCAACGCATTCCCATCCACACCATCGGCTTCGGCAAGGAGCATCCCGGCAAGGACGTCGAGATCACCGATGCCGTGGTGCCGGCGCGCGCCCTGCCGGATTCCAAGATGACGGCCACCGTCACCCTGCAAAGCTGGGGACTCGCCGGCAGCAAGAGCAAGCTGACCGTGCGCGAAAGCGGCAAGGTGCTGGTCTCCCAGGACATCACATTTAAAGAGAACGGACAGTTGCAGCCGGAGACCCTGGTGTTCAACGGCGGCACGGCGGGGCCCAAGACGCTGGAAATTTCGGTGGACCCAGGGGGCGGCGAAGAGAACCTGCTCAACAACAAAATCACCCGCGTGGTCAACGTGGAGGCGCGTAAGCCGCGCATCCTCTATATCCAGGGCGAACCGGTGTGGGAGTACAAGTTCATCCGGCGCGCCATTGAGGACTACCCCGATATCGGCATCGAAATGCCGAGCATGCTGCGCACCACGCAGAACAAGATCTATCGGCAGGGCATCAACAACCCCAAGGAACTGGAAGACGGCTTTCCGGCCAAACCCGAAGAACTGTTTGCCTACCAGGGACTGATTATCGGCGGCGTGGAGGCCAGCTACTTCACTGCGGCGCAACAACAGGCGATTCACGATTTTGTGGATCGGCGCGGCGGCGGTCTGCTGTTCATCGCCGGGCGCGCCTCCTTGAGCGATGGCGGGTGGCAGAATTCCCCCATCGCCGATCTGATCCCCGTCCGGCTGCCCGACGGGCGCGGCACCTTCCATCGCGATTTTTCCAGCGTTTCCCTCACCGCGCAGGGAGCGCAGGGTGTGCTCTGCCGCCTGGATGAGCTTCCGGCGCGCAACGCCGAACGCTGGAAGAAGATTCCACAGATCGCCAACTACCAGGATGTGGGCGCGGCCAAACCGGGCGCCACCACGCTGCTCGAAGTGACGCCGGCGGGCAAGCGTCCTCAGCCGCTCCTGGTCACCCAGAACTACGGGCGAGGGCGCACCGTGCTGTTCGCTACCGAAGGAAGCTGGCGCTGGAAAATGTGGCTCGACCATGCCGACAAGACCCACGCCACCTTCTGGCAGCAGATGTTCCGCCACCTGGTAAACGACGCTCCGGGCCAGGTGGTCGCATCCACGCCCAAGTCCGTATTGAGCGACCAGACCAAGGTGCCGCTCCGCGTGGAAGTCCGCGACAAACAGTACAAGCCGGTGACTAACGCCAAGGTCCAGGCGCGTTTTCTTCAACCCGATGGCTCTAGCGCCACCATGGAACTTTCTCCCGTCCCCTTGGAAGAAGGCATATACGGCGGGGAATGGACGGCGGAGAAACCCGGCTCCTACGTGGTGGAGATTCTGGCCGGGCAGGAATCCGAACAGATCGGCCACGACGTGCTGACGTTCCGCCGCGAAGACGCCGTGGCGGAGAACTTCCACACGTCGCAGAATAAGGAACTGCTCACCCAACTCAGCGAGCAGACCGGCGGGCGATACTATCAGCCGGATGAGGCCTCCAAGTTAACCAATGAAATTTCCTACTCCGAGGCCGGAATCACCACGCGCGAAACCCGCGATCTTTGGGATATGCCGGTGATCTTCCTGTTGGCCATGGGCATCCGCGCCTCCGAATGGCTCTTGCGCCGGAAGTGGGGCGTGGTATGAAAACCGGCT
>JANYJN010000119.1 GCA_025358475.1 Candidatus Solibacter sp. | reverse complement strand
AAGACTCACGGGTTCTGCGTCACAGGAGGGCATTCGCCGATTGCTTCGGAGCCAACCCCGTCGCGTCGGCTTTGGGCAACAGCACCAAGCGCGACCCCGGCACTGCGGATCGAAGATATCACGGGTGGTCGCAGCGGCCACCCAAAACCGGAACTTTCTACTTTGCTCGAAAGCGGAACTTTCTACTTTGCCTTGACACCGCGGGCGGGCGCGCGGGACGGATCCGCGACCGTTAGAGGCTGTGAAATCGTCGTCCGGAAGCGGAATTGGCAGGCGAAAGCGCCCAGCGAATTAAGCCCAAGAGATGGAATACTGCCGCATTGGTGGGGCGGACCCCCTGGTCCCCGCGGGACGCCCCCGTCCCGCTGCTGGCAGACTGGGGTCAGCATCATGTAAAGTGCGAACAGGCCGACGAGGGCGTCGGCGCCGCAAGCAGCCGGTTTTGCGGCAGCCGAGTACCAGAAAGGGCAGTACTTCTGGCACTGTCGAGCCGCTTCCTGGAGGTGTATACTAGCCACTGGTCCGGTCCGCGTCCTAACGGCCCGTTCTACGTGGGGCAGGCTTCGGCCTGCCCACGAAACCCACCCGCCCTGCGTGCGCGCCTGCCCCATAATAGGAGTAATGTCCACGCAACCGGTTTGCGAAAAGTGCGGCGGCACTGGCTGGATCATCGTCGAACGTGCCAGCGTCAGTGGCGCCGAACGCTGCGCCTGCCTTTCCGAGGGCCGCGCCGAACGGCTGGAGGAACGCTCCCAGATACCTCCGCTCTATCGCAACGCGTCGTTTGAGAATTTCAAGACCGAGGGCGTGCAGGAACTCAAGAGCGTGATGAGCGACGTGAAGAGCTATGCCGATACATTCCCGCTCGGCCCGTACCCGGGCCTGCTACTGATTGGCGAACCCGGCACCGGCAAGACCCACCTCGCCGTCGCCGCCCTGCGCCGCATCATGCAGAAGGGCTTTGAAGGCGTCTTCACGGATTTCCAGACGCTGCTGGACCGCATCCGCGCGGGCTACGACTCCAGTTCCAACTCCTCCAACAAGGAGGCCTACCGCATGGCGCTCGACAGCGAAGTCCTGCTGCTTGACGATCTGGGCGCGCACCGCGTCACCGATTGGGTGCAGGATACCGTCACGTCGATTGTCACCCACCGCTGCAATAACAAGAAGCCGCTGATCGCCACCACCAACCTGCCCGATGCCGAAGCCGGCAGCCGCACCTTCCAGAAGACGGCGGTCGGCGTGGATTACATGCACACGCTACGAGAACACGTCGGCGACCGCGCACGCTCGCGGCTCTTTGAAATGTGCAAGGTGATCCGGATCAACTGGAGCGAAGACTACCGCATCCGTCGAGGCAAGAGGTTTTGAAACGGGCCGCCGCTTGGCTGTTGATGGCGCTTGCCGCCCATACGGCGAGCGCCGCCGACTACTTGCAGGCCGTTGAGTTCCCTTATTACCTCTACCCGCGAACGCTCTGGGAGCGCGAACTGGTTTGGCTCAAGAACATTGGCGTCGAGACTGTCGAATTCTCCATTCCCGCCGGCTACCACTCTCCGCAACCCGGGGAATTCGATCTCACCGGCCGCACCAGCCCGCGCCGCGATCTGGTGGGTTTCGTCCGCCTGCTGCGCAAACTCGGGCTGCGCGCGTGGGTGCGCCCGCTGCCACCCGTCCCCGGTCTGGTCAACGCGCGGCTCGACGCGGCCCAGCAACGCGCCTGGCTGAAACAACTTGAGCAGGTGCTGGCCACCCAGACTGTATCCCACGGAGGCCCCATCGCATTCGTGGAGGGCCGCGCGCTGGCCATCGACGCCGCCGCGCCCCCCGCGCCGGTGACCACCATCTCCGCCATCGATGCCGCCGCTTTCGCGCGCAGCCGCGAGGCCATGAGCTCTGCCCGCGGAGCGCTTCTGTGGACCGACGTGGAAGATGCCCACTATCCGGCGGGTTGGGCCGCCAACCCTGCCACGCTGTTGCGCCAGGGCGCCGTGGCTCTTTCTGGCGAGGAGCACCCCGCCACCGCCGCGCTGCGCCGCGATGCCGCGCTGCTGCGTGGTTGGGCGCGCCTCTTCGCCGGCCTGCATCGCGTCACCCTGCCCAGGCCGGCCGCGGGCCATTGGCCCGAAGGCGTCAGCGCCATCGAACTGGTGTCGCCGGCCGCTAGCGCCCTCAACATTACCAACGCCTCGCAGAAGCCGTTCCACGACGACCTGCGCGTGGTGGAACCCCTCACCAAAAGGACGCTGCTCATCCAAGGCGTGAGCGTGGGCCCCGGCGAGTCTTTGTGGCTTCCGCTGAGCGTCTCGCTGGGCCCCGATGGCCTGTGCCGCGAGTGCACCAATTTCGCACCCCCCGAGCACGTCGTGTACGCCACCGCCGAGTTGCTCTCTATCGAGAGCGAGAACGGCATCCTCGCCATGGAATTCGCCGCGCCCGAACCCGGCGAGGTCGTCCTGCA
>JANYJN010000097.1 GCA_025358475.1 Candidatus Solibacter sp. | reverse complement strand
GACAAGCCCGGAAAATGGCTCGAAAGACGCAGTTGCATGGCGAAGCTTTGGTTTTATATACCACGCGTGTTCCGTGGCCCTCGCAGTACTTGCACGTTTCAGTAGCCATCCCAATCGTGTTTGATCGATCCCACTGCATTTGAGAATGTCCTCCTGGATGCGGACTATAGAATTTGTCCGCTCACCATGGATTTTTAATAGCTTTTTCCACTGTATATCCACAAAGAAAAACGTCAACCAATTCTAATCGGCGTTTTGTGCATAATGGTAGTACTGGGCCGGTGTAACTATATTTATGTAGCTTGTCTTGAGCGGCTTACGGTAACTCATCAGAAAATTTATAAGAATTATTTCTAATCGTAATACCCCTAGTTATAGGTATTTTTACTTATGCCCTATTGCTGTGCGGAATAGTACGTTACCAAAGCCATGACCTTCCACGATTTGCAACAGCGTCTCCTCGAAGAGCTTCGCCAACGGGTGCGCAGCGGCGCTGCCACCGAGCGCGGACTCGCCCGCGTTTCCGGAATCTCCCAGCCCCATCTCCACAACGTATTGAAAGGAAAGCGTCGACTCTCGCTGATGAAAGCCGATGTGATTCTCCAAAGTCTGCAGATTGACCTTCTAAACCTGATTGAGCCGGAGGAATTGCGGGAATCGATCCGTCACCGCTAAGCTGGTGTGGTGGCTCGTATCGCAAACCAAACTTTAGTACGGGACGCCCGCCTGAGGCGGCTGGCCGAGAGCATCGACGCGCTCGCCGCGAAAGACGAGGGCTTCCTGCGCCGCGCCCGGGAGGTTGCGGCACTCCGCCAGGCGGCGGCGGCCGACCTCTACGCCATCTGCGCCGATTTCGTAGGGTCAGTCAATCGCCTGCTGGCGCGCCCGGAGGTCGCACTCGATCCGCCGGGCTACGCCGCCGGCTCTTTTCGCGACGACCTGGTCAATTTGGTGCAGATCAACGTGCGTGGCCGTATTCTCCAGGTATCGTTTTCGGCCACCGCGGAACTGGCCTCCACGGAGGACTTCCGCGTCCCCTACACCCTGGAAGGTGCGGTCCGCGCTTTCAACCAGGAACTGCTCGACAAGAACATCATCGAAGAGCAACTGATTTTCTATACGCTGGAGAACCATAAGAAAATGTGGCGTTTCTTCGACGCCCGCACCTACCGCTCCGGACCGTTCGATCAGGAGTACCTGATCGGTCTGATGGAGCAGCTCCTCTAAGGAGGACAGGCCAAGTGGCCTGTCCTCCTTATGCCTTCAGCAGATCGCCCTTACGCTCCGTTGCCTTGGGCCACCACGCTCCCGGCACGAAAAAGTCCTGCCACCCCAGCTTGCACTCGTCGATCATCTTCATCCCGTACTCGCTGCGCCCCAAATCGCCGGGCCCGGTATTGTTCGTGCCGAAGCTGAATTTGCAGCCCGCCGCTTTCGCCATCTTCACGAATGCCGCCCCAGGCAGCTTGTAGCGGTCGTTCAACTCGATCGCCACGTGATTCTTGGCCGCCGCGTCCACCACCTGCTGCATCCTCGCTGGGGTCCACAGCTTGTCGTAGTCCTTGGCCAATTGTGCCGGAATGAAGGTCGGGTTCACGTAGATATCGACCGGCTCATTCTCCAGAATCCCCACGGCGCGCTCCACCAGCGTGTCCATAAACTCCCGCGGGTCCGCAAT
Source organism: Candidatus Solibacter sp. (assembly GCA_025358475.1). GTDB lineage: Bacteria > Acidobacteriota > Terriglobia > Bryobacterales > Bryobacteraceae > Solibacter. The sequence continues at coordinate 10,310 of JANYJN010000097.1, read as the reverse complement.
CACGCCCACCTCGTCGGCCATCCACGTGCGCATGCGCTTGCCGTGCCGGTCGGTCCACGTCATCGAATCCGTGAAGATGTAGTCGAAGAGGCCCGCCGCCTTGCGCGAGATCATCTGCATCCACTCGCGCCCCTCGGCCTGCATGGCGATGAAGCACGGCTGCCCCTTCATGCTCTCGTAGAACGCGATCACCCCGGCGTCGCTCTCGATGGGGAAGCCCTTGCCGCAATTGACGGCGATTCCGTAGCCGATGCCATCGCGCCGTGATTTCGCCAGCGCCTGCTCCAGCGTCAGCCCGGCCTTCAAATGGACGTGGTAATCCACCACCGGATAGTTCTCCCGCCCGAGTTCGATCAGCTTGCGGAACGTCGCGTCCACCACCGGCACTACCGCCTCCGGCGCAGTCGCATTATCCGCCAGCGGCCGCACGCGGATGCTACGGAAGCGGGCCACACTTCCTGCGTTGTGGCATTGCAGCGCGAACGTGCCGTGGTCCAGGAAGCGCCCGGTTTCCATCCCGGGCGGGATCACCGGCGGCGTGGGCTCGGTGTAGTCCACCACCAGCATGCCGTCCAGCCGCACCTGCACGTTCTTCCCGCGCACCAGCACCTGCATCTTGAACCACTGCCCGTCGGCGATGAATTGCTGGTAGACGTTGCGCAACCCGTACAGCGAGCCCGTCTTCTTACGCTCGCGATACGTCCCCTCGCCGCCGGCCGTATGGTTGATCTGGACCTCGAAGCCTTTCGCCGGGAATCCGGCCTCCTGGTACGCCGTGTGGAAATAGACTCCCGAGTTGCACGCCGTTTGCGCCAGCGCCTCCACCTCGAGCTCGAAGTTCTTGAAGTCCCGCCCCGTGTAAAACAGGTGTGACCGCGCCCCGTCCGCCACAATCTGCCCGTCGCGGACACTCCAGGCGTCCTTGTGCTCGCTGGGCTTCCACCCGTCCAGATTCTTCCCGTTGAACAACGGGATCCACGCCTCGTCCGCCGCCAACAACGGCATCGATGCCAGTCCACCCACGAAAGCACGCCGGGAAAGTTTCACAAATTAAGTATAGGTCAGCGAAGGAAACGCAGAATAAGCCGGCGGAAAAGGGGTTAGCCCGTCCCCTCTCACCTCATTGCGGGTGGTGAGGTCCGAAACTGATTCTGGCTGCCCCCGGCCGCAATACTACGAAGGCCCCCACCAGTTGAGAAGCATGTTCGCCCACCAGTTTCAAAACTGCTGTGGCGAGCATACGCCGCGCGGAGGCCGGGAATCGGATCAGGATCACACCTGGTGAATCCACGCGTCCTGCGAATACGAGCCAGCCGAAGTCCTTGTCCTCGGTCAGGAGAATCCGTTCCTCGGCCAGCGCAAGGTCCATCACCTCTTTGTCTACGGAACGGTGCTGAAATTCGCTCACCGCTAGGACATCATGGCCGTGTGCCCGGAGAATTTGAACAGCGGCGAAATCGCAGCATTCATCCGCGAGGAAGCGCATTCGCCGGTCCTATGGGGAACTGAGCGCCAGGACGGTTTCGTGCGCGATCGTGTCGGCCGCGTAGGCCAGCGCTGCGCGAATGTCGTCTGCGGCCAACCGGGGATATGCGTTCAAAAGGTCTTCGTGCAGCGCACCCTCGGCGAGTTTGCGCAGCAGAAGCTCCACGGGTATTCGTGTTCCGCGAATCACGGGCTTACCCTGCATGACGCCTGCATTAATCTCGACGCGCTCAGTCATGGTTAACTCCGCTTCAATTCTACCAGCATTCATTCAGGCGGTCCCTTTGGGGTCCACCCTGGCAGCGCCCGTAAATGAAACAACTTGCTTGCATGCAAGCGATTTCAGGATTCGATTGACACCCGCCGCGCCGTAGTCTATCGTCACAGCTTGGGCATGTTGATCCGCACTATCGCGCTGCTCGCCATCACCGTCGCCGCGGCCTGGGGCACGGAACCCGAAGTCCTCAAGCTCTCTGGCGACCTGGAAGGCGTGCACGATCCCGTCATCATCAAACAGAAGGACACCTACTACGTCTTCTGTACCGGCGGCGGGCGCGGTGGAACCGGCGGCATCATCCCCATCCGCACATCCAAGGACCTCATCCACTGGACCAACGCCGGCATGGCGCTCCCCGGCATCCCGGAGTGGGGCAAGCGAGAGATCCCCGGTGCGCGCGAGGCCTGGGCTCCCGACATCTCCTATTTCAAGGGAAAATATCACCTCTACTACGCGCTCTCCACGTTCGGCAGCCGCAACTCCGCCATCGGCCTGGCCACCAACCCCACGCTGGACGCCGCCGATCCGAAGTACTCCTGGACCGACGAAGGCATGGTGCTACGCTCCGTCCAGGACAAGGACGATTGGAACGCCATCGACCCCAACCTGGTGGTGGAAAATGCGGATACCGTCTGGTTGAACTGGGGCAGCTTTTGGAGCGGCATCAAGATGCGCCGTCTGGATCCCGATACCGGTAAGCCTTCGGATAAGTACCCCACTCTGTACTCGCTCTGTAGCCGCCCCCGGCGGGAACCCATCAACGGGTCCGTCGAGGCTCCGTTCCTCGTCCGGCACGACGATTGGTGGTATCTCTTCGTCTCCTATGACTTCTGCTGCCGCGGCGTCAAGAGCACTTATAACGTAGTGGTGGGCCGTGCCCGCCAGATCACCGGACCCTATCTCGATAAGGACGGCAAGTCGCTCGCCGAAGGCGGCGGAACGCTGGTCATCGCCGCTACCACGCCGAACTGGCGCGGCCCCGGCCATCAGGCGGTCTTACAGGAACCGGGCCAGGATTACCTCGTTTTCCACGCCTACCACGGCACTACCGGCCACTCTTACCTGCAGATCTCCACCATGCTCTGGGAGAACGGCTGGCCCCGCGTGGGCGCGCTTCCCTAAATACCGCAGGAGAAAACATCATGAAAATATCACGACGCAACTTCGCACTTACGTTGGCGGGCGCGGCGCCCTACATCCTACGCGGCCAGCCGGCCGCCCTCCACGCACGCATTAAAATCGATACCGAACGCGTGATTGGCGATATCGATCCGATGATTTATGGCAACTTCATCGAGCACCTGGGCCGCTGCATCGACGGCGGCATCTTCGAAGAGAAGTCGCCCCTCTCCGATGCCAACGGATTCCGCAAGGACGTGCTCGACGCGGCCCGCAAACTCAACGTCACTCTGCTGCGCTGGCCCGGCGGTAACTTCTCTTCCAACTACAACTGGCGCGACGGCATCGGCCCACGCGACCAGCGCCCGCCGCGTCTCGAAATGGCCTGGGGCACCGTGGAAAGCAACCGCTTCGGCACCCATGAATTCCTCAACTACGTGGAGACGTTGGGCACACAGCCCTACATCTGCGCCAACCTCGGCACCGGCACCTGGAACGATGCCCAGCAATGGGTGGAGTACTGCAATTCCGGCGAGGACACCGCCATGACGCGCCTGCGCCGCCAGAACGGACGCCGCGATCCCTGGAAGATCAAGTACTGGGGCCTGGGTAACGAGATGGATGGCCCCTGGCAGATGGGCCACCGCAGCGCCGAGGAGTATGGGAAGTTCGCTCTCGAAGCCGCCAAGCTGATGAAGTGGACCGATCCCTCCGTCAAGCTGATCGCCGCCGGCTCTTCCAATTTCGGCCCCGGGTCGGATTGGACCGCCTGGAACCGCACTATTCTCGAATACCTTCGCCAGCACGCCGACTATCTCTCGCTGCACACCTACGTCGGCAACCGTTCCAACGATTTCGGCGACTTCATGGCCAGTTCCATGGAACTGGACCAACGCACGAAGACCGCCGAAGGCATCATCGACGCGGCGCTCTCCGGGCAGCCCGGGAATCGCAAAATCCATATCGCCTGGGATGAATGGAATGTCTGGTACCGCGCCCGCGGCGAAAAGGAGCGTGGCCGCCGCATCCTGGAGGAGCGCTACAACCTGGAGGACGCTTTAGTCGTCGCCACCTTCCTCAACTCCTTCGTCAACCACGCGCACATCGTCAAGATCGCCAACATGGCGCAACTGGTCAACGTCATCGCACCCATCTTCAGCAATGAAAAAGGCATCTTCCTCCAGACCATCTACCATCCGCTGGCGCTGTTCGCCAACCACACCAAAGGCAAAGCCTTACAACTCTTCGTCGACAGCCCCAAATACAAGACCCCGCGCTTCGACGAGGTGCCGTACCTGGATGTTTCCGCCGCCTTTGACAACGGCCAGCTTGTCATCAACGCCGTCAACCGCCACCCCGATCAGTCCCTCGCCGCCGATTTCGACCTCGAGGACAAGCAGTTCTCCGGCCCCGTTGCGGTTTCCGAAGTCACCGGCCCCAGCATTAAATCGGAGAACGATTTCGATAAGACCACGGTGAAGACGGTGGAGCGTTCCGCCACCGCCGAGGCGCGCCGCCTGCGCTACACCTTCCCGCCCCACTCCTACACCATGCTGAAGGTCAAGACCGTCTGAAAAGGAGCCGGCGTTCGACAGAATCGCGGGCCGGCTGAGCCCCATGCTGCTCAAATCCGGCCGAACTTGGCGACGGCTTCCTTGATGGATTTGAACTTCTCGATGAAGGGCAGCATGGTGTGTTCGGTGTTGTCCAGTTCTTCGGCCTTCTTGAGCACTTCGGCGGCGTGCGCGCGCGGCACCACCACTACGCCATCCTCGTCGGCCACTACGATATCGCCAGGGTTCACGCGGACGCCCGCGCAGGTGACCGCAATGTTGGCGCCGGCGAAGCGGAAATGGTTGATGGTGGTGGATGGGGCCACGCCGCGGCTGAATACGGGGAACTGAATGCGGCCGATTTGCGGCGTGTCGCGCACTGAGCCGTCGATCACGGCGGCCGTCAAGCCGCGCACCTTCATTGCCGTGGCCATGAGCGCGCCCATGCCCGCGTAGTCCAAGCCGTTCTCCAGCACCATAACGTAGACCGAGCCCAGAGGGGCGGCGTCAATGGCATCGAGCATACCCTGCGAGGCCTTGGACCCTTCGGCGTGCTCCTCCTTTTTCATGAGGACGGTGACGGCGGGGCCGGCAAACCTGGTCTTGGCCAAGGGGCGCATGTCGTGAGACATGTATGCTTTCCGGCCATACAGTAGTTCCATGGCATCGGCCACGGATGCCACTTCGACGTTGCGTAGTCCCTCGAGCAGAGGGTCGGCGGGAGTTTGGGCCATCGCCCAAACCGTCAATCCCAGGACGGCGAGAATTGCGGCATAGACCTTTCGGTTCATTTCAGATCCTTTCAGCCGATACTGTATCATCACGCGACGGGTTGCGTTGCCGCGGCCGCCCGGCGTACCGGCGGCGGCCAAAGCAACCTTCCTCGGACACCGTAGGGCGCGAGAGACTCCAACGTGCAATAGCAGCCAGCTATTTCTGGTGCCGCTCCGCAACCAAAGCAATGTAAGCCGGAGCCAGTGTGGCTGCCACGTAAATGCAACCCATGGCAGCCACCTCCCACGCTCCTACCCAGACCGGCTTGTTAGTTCCGATACGCCGCAGTTCCTCTGCAACGCCAGCTTGGAGGAGCGGAGTCCAGTGGAAGGCATCGAGAAAGCCATTCGGTTTATGCGCGAGGAGGCCGGTGTAGTAAGGTATTGCCACGAAGAGCATTCCGTACAGATCGAGCAACGCAAATGCGCTGGCCAGGACACCGGCGACATAGGGACGGATGCGTGCAGGTGCCAGGGTACGCAGGCCTGCGACGGCTAGAACCGTCCCCGGCACTACGACTGCACAAAGGTACCATCCCGCGGAACTTGAAATCCCGGTCGTCAGGAATGTCATCAGGGCGTGATACGCGAGACCCACACAGAAAAAACTGTACAAAGCTACCAACACGGATAGCCGCCTGCGCGCAGGAACCCGCCGAACCCACGCCACGGCGAGGCCGAGTACCGCGAGCAATGCCACGAGGGCAAAGAAGTGATAGATCCACGCGCGTAGCTGGAGAAAGCTCCAACCGCCGAACCAGATGAATGTGAAAAACGTGGAATCCAGGGCGCTCGGCCAATTCACATCGGGCGCGTGGCGCAGACGTTCGCCTAACGGTACGTGGCGCAATGCGGCATCCTGTAGAACGCCGGATAACGAGCCGGTGACCGCGATGTTCCGGACATACCACCAAGCGGAAATGGCGGCAGCCAGACCAAGCCCGCTGGCCGCGGAGCGCGGCCCTGTTCGGCGTTTCCAGACCGCCCATACCAGCACCAAGATGAATGCGGGCACGGCGGTCAAAAAGAATGCCTTGGCGAGAAGGCCGAGGCCGACTGCTACGCCCGCGCCAATAGCCGCCCCCTTTTTGCCATCCGCAACCCACAGAAGACACACCGCTAGCACCGAGTAGAGCGCTATGGAAAGACCGGAATTTGCGACGCGAGCGGCATCGAACATTACCTCGGGCATCAGCGCGACGACGGCGGCAGTGGCCAAAGCGATCCCTGAGGCGTCGGGATTTGCTTTGGTGGACTCTGAATTCGCCGTAAAGACGCGCCGAGCGGCAGTCCAAGCTGCCGGCACTGCGACCGACGCCAGCAAGAGGTTCACCAGCCTGAGTGCCAGGACTCGCGCGGGCAACGTCAAGTTGGCCAACGCGAGGTAAAGAGGCGCCATCAGCCAGTAACTCAAAGGCGGTTGCTGCGACTCGATCGGCACAAAGTTGGAATCCTGTGTGGCGAGCGAGCGCGGTAGCGCTATCAGCCGGTGCTGGCGGCTGCGCCGTTCTTCGACCGGGAGCCTCCAATAGGATTCATACGTTTCGTGTACAGGGGGGTCTAACCGCAGGACCCACGGCATAGGTACCAGTGAGATTGAACTTTCTACTTCAAGGCTCGCGCGAGTTTCGGGTCGCACAAACCACCCATGACCCATAGCGATCTTTTGAACGTACGCGAAATGGGCGTATTCGTCGAAGCCCTCCCAGAGTGGAAGCGCAGCGCAATAAAAGAACCCGCGAGCGATGAAACATGCCCAGATGAAAACGATAGCAACCGAGTGTGAGCTGGCTGGCAATGTAAAGCGATCCTGCCGGTCCTGCCGCTCTAGATTCACCGTTCAAATGGTACCAGCTTGGTTGAGCGAACATGAGCGGCACCGACAGGCTATGTCGGAGAACGGGTCAAAATAACTGCAAGGTCCAGTAGGCGGAATCGAGAAGCTCTCCAGCATACGATTTGGCGGGGGTTCTCCGCAGGTGTAGCGAATAGCTCGATTTCCAGACCCCGGTCAAAGTTCCCCAATCTCTTTTTTAGCGCCACGTGCTCCGATATCAACTCGGCCAGGACCTTGTCCTTGGTCTGGATTTTCTTCTCCAGATCAGCGATCTGCGCCTGTTCGGCTGAATGGTTGGGTCGCGCTTCCTGCCCGAAGCCAGCCGCCCCGTTCTCGAAGAACTCCTTCTGCCAGCGGTAGAAGACCGAAGGCTGCAAGCCCAACTCGTCGCAGAGTTTCGAGATTGGTTCCCGCTCAAGCAGATGCCGCCGCAGAACCGCGACCTTCTCTTCTGGCGTGTAGTGCTTCCATTGCTTTTTCATGCGTTCGCTCCGTTAACTTAACGGAGAAGGCTCTCTCCATTTCCAGCTGAACCGGAACACCAGGAGTTACAATTCTAAATGATGCCGTTCCCTATCCACCGCCTACGCCGTTTGAGAGTCTCCGAATCGATGCGCAGCCTGGTGCGCGAAACGCAACTGAACCCGGCGCAGTTTGTGCTGCCGCTGTTCGTGTGCCCGGGCGAGGGCATCAAGCGCGAAATCAGCTCCATGCCGCACAACTACCAGATGTCGATTGACGAAATTGTCAAGGAGTGCGCGGTGGTGGAAGCGCTGGGCATCGGCGGCGTAATCCTGTTCGGGCTCCCGGAGACCAAGGACGAGATGGCGACGGGCGCCTATGACGAGAACGGGATCGTGCAGAAGGCGATCCGGGCGATCAAACGCGAGAGTCACTCCCTGCTGCTGATGACCGACGTGTGCAACTGCGAATACACCAGCCACGGGCATTGCGGGTACGTGAAAGACGGCGACGTGGATAACGACACGACGCTGCAATGGCTGGCGAAATCGGCGTTGTCGCACGCGCGGGCGGGGGCGGATATCGTGGCGCCCTCGGACATGATGGACGGGCGGGTATGGGCCATCCGGCAGGCGCTGGACGCCAACGGGTTCGACCGGACCGCGATTCTGGCGTACTCGGCGAAGTTCGCCAGCGTGTTTTACGGGCCCTTCCGCGAGGCGGCGGAATCGACGCCGCAGTTCGGCGACCGGCGCAGCTACCAGATGGACCCGGCGAACGGACGCGAGGCCATGCGCGAGATCGAATTGGACTTGCAGGAAGGCGCGGACATGATCATGATCAAGCCCGCGCTGGCGTATCTGGACCTGATCTGGCAGGCGCGGCAGCGGTTCGACGTGCCGATCGCGGCCTACCAGGTGAGCGGCGAGTACGCCATGATCGTGGCGGCGGCGCGCAACGGATGGATCGATCACGACCGTGCCATGCTGGAAACCCTGACTTCCATCACGCGGGCGGGGGCGGGGATCATTCTGACCTACTTCGCGAAACCGGCGGCGCGGCTGCTGGCGTGAAGCGAAAGCCCAGTCACCGCGGAGATGCTAAGGCGCGGAATTAAGGCGCCGCGCAGAAATACCTTCGCAGTTAATGCCGCGGCGCACGCACTCCTGCGTGCTGCGTCCAGTCTCCACTCGGCGCTAGAGCGCCCTGCGGCGAGGCCGGCGCTCGGATAGATCCCGAGTGTCCGCTACTTCTTATTGGACGCCGGCGCGGGCGGCGGCGGCAGTACTTCTACGATCACGTCCGAAAACACGGCCGTGGTTTCCGCCTTATCGTCGTGCGCGCACACTCCCAGACCCGCGTACATGGGGGCGAATGGCGCCAGTTCCGTGCTACCCATCTCCGCTAGCGCGCCGCCTTCCTTGCCGGCATAAAGCGTAACCACGTTGCGCCGCCGTTGGAGCCGCAGCCGCGTGGGTCCCTCCACCGGAAAGTAAATGGTGCGCGTGACATCGTCCGGCTTCTCGCGCCACTGCAAGCTGGTCAAACCGGAGCCATGCACCACGGCGTCAGCGTAGACCGAACCGGGTTCAAGATCCTTGCGGATGATGAGGCCGGCCTTGCGATGCGGCCCTCCGTCAGTAACAATCTTCAGGTTGGCCGTGATGACGATATCACCGGTCACCTTCCGCCACACAAAGAAGAAATCGTCGCGCCCGCCCCACATGTTCTCCCCGCCTCCGGTCACGCGGTACTCCTTCCGGACGGCATCGTAAACCACGCTACCTTTGTGCGCGGGCGCGCCCACGTCGGCGGCGCCTTCGAAGACTCCCAGGTTTCCCGTGGTCTGCGCGGCGGCAGCGCCAGCCAAGCCAAGCATGATAAGTGCAATTTTCCTCATCGAGACATATGGTACCATCGCCACCCGCCGATGGCTTTCTTGTGACGATCAAGAGTCCTTCGATGGCCGCGCCATTAGACCGCGATGACGGAATGAGAAGCCCACCCGGCGACTCGCGTTCTACGGCGAATTCCTGGAAGTGTACCCGCATGGTTCAGCCATCACGCGTAACCAGAACCCGGCCGGCCCCGGCGGCGACATGCAGAACGTTTGCATCGGTAGTGCCATCGGCAATGATGCCGGAAGAATGCCGGAAATCGAGGGATGGCTCGCGACGTCTTAAGCTCCTCCCGATGTCGGGATCCAGATCGGCATCTGCCCGAAAGGAGATCCTCAAGGCGCGCCTAACTGGCTTTTCGCTCCTGAGATCGGCCGAATCGCTCTACCAGCTCCACGGGCATCCGATGCTGCGTCTGGATTTCCTCGAAAATACGATCCCGATCCTTCAGGTACGCATCCACTTCCGCCGGGTGTTCCCAAATAAAGGCGATCGCCCCGTAGACCTTGGCTAGCGAACCGAGGGATGGATAAGCTTCGAAAATGGCCTCCGCCGAGCGCCCGCGCCCGAAGTCGTAGGTCACAACGTCAAGCCCGATACGCGTCCCGACGTACTAGCCGCCATTATGGTTCTCGACGGATTCGTTGGGGGCATCACGGCAACCGCGCTACTCCATTCTATTCCGATGGAGTGGCGCCGCGACCCCTCGCGGATGTCTATCCCGCGGGAGCGTGGAATCCCATGACGAAACAGCCATGGGATTCCCGGGTGGTGGATGCTTGGCCCTCGCCGGCTGCCGCGGCGTCAGTCGGCTTTCCGGCTGCGGCGGCGCATGAAGATCACCACGCCGAATAAGACAGCCACAATTCCGCAGAGCAGGCGCAAAGTAGTCGAATCCATAGATAA
>JANYJN010000093.1 GCA_025358475.1 Candidatus Solibacter sp. | reverse complement strand
CCCGGGAGACCGTCCCGCCCTTCCTGAACTTCGCTCCGCTGGAGAACGGGTTCGCCGCCCTCGAGCGCACCGCCAAGGCCTACGATGAGGCGCTGGCGCACGCCTCGGAAAATGGCGGTGACGCGCTGGCGCGTGGCTCGCTGCGCGAGGTGAACGCCCGCTTGATCGCCATCGAACGCGCCATGACGCTGAAGGAAGGCTTGCCCAACCGCGACTGGTTCAAGCATCAGATCTACGCGCCGGGGTTCTATACGGGGTACGGCGTGAAGACGCTGCCGGCGGTGCGGGAGAGCATAGAGCAAAAGGATTGGAAACTGGCCGAAGAGCAGATCCTCCGCGTCGGCAAAGTGCTCGAGAACACCGGCGAGGCGATTCAGGGCGCGACGGCGGAATTGGTGCGCGCGACGCGCTAGGCGGAGTCAGCCAGCGATCCGGCCGGCCGTTACCAGCCTGAGTTCCGCCACCCGAGCCCGCGCGGTGGTGCCATGGCAGGGAAGCCGCCTCGCACGGGTGGGCCGCCAGCGGCGGAAGGCTCGGCGGTCCAGTTCTTCGACCGTCTGAAGTTGTGCCATTGGGCGCAACCCCTCGATCAGAGCCCCGAGCGTCAGCGAGCGGGTTTGCAGTAACACCGAATCCAGCGGCCGGGGCACTATTTGGCGCGGTAGGCGGAATCAATGCTTGCGCGCCACTTGCAGGTGCTGATTCAGATGCCCCAGGCTGGCGAACTGCCCGGCAAAGCGGGCCGAACGCGGCGGCCGCGGCGGGCGGCGTGGGCTGAAATCGCGGGCGCGGAAGAGGTCGCTTTTCGAAATCACGGCGGCGCCCATCGGGCGGTATTCGTAAGTGCCTTGCGCCCAGGCTAACTGCTCATCCACCCAGAGATAGAATCCCATCGGCTTCATCTTACACCGGATGGCGGCGGGTGCCGGGCGAAGGCCATGGCGCGGCACCCCGGGGCAATCAGGCAGAGCCTTGTGTCACGCGCGTTACAATCACAGGCATGGGCGTGAAACTAACGAATCAGGCGGTGCTGGTCATCGGCGCCTCCAGCGGCATCGGACGCGAGACGGCGATTTTGTTCGCCCGTGAGGGCGCGCGCGTGATGGCGGCGGCGCGGCGCAAAGACCGCCTACTCGCCTTGCAGCAGGAACTGGCGGCGGAAAATGCCGCTATCGAGATCGCCGTGGCGGATGCGTCGAGCGTGGAAGATATGGAAGGGCTGGTACGGCATACGCGCGAACGGATGGGCGAAATCGACATCCTGGTTTATAGCACCGGGACCAATGTCAAGGATCGAGCGCTGACTCGGCTGACGCCCGCCATTTGGGACATGATGATTGCGGTGAATCTCAACGGCGCGTACTACGCGACGCAGGCGGTATTGCCCGCCATGCGCCAGCGTGGGAGCGGTCACCTGATCTACGTGGCGTCGATTTCGAGCGTCGTGCCGGATGTTTCGGGAGCGGCCTATCAGGCGTCGAAGCGCGGCCTGCTGGGGATGGCGCACGCGGTGCGGGTGGAGGAGAAGGAGCACGGCATACGCACCTGCGTGATTTGTCCGGGGCTGGTGGATACGGAGCTTCTTGTGAACCGGCCGGTGAAAACCCCGGCGGAGATGCTGGCTAAGGCGTTGCAGCCGGGGGACGTGGCGGAAGCCATCCTGGCGGTGGCGAAATTGCCCGTGCGCGCAGTGGTGCCGGAACTCCAGTTGCTGCCGACCTATTTATAAGACTCACTCTGTTGCTGCTGGCGCTGCCGCTGTTGCATGCGCAAGACACGCGCCAGGTGGTGGAACCGAAGTTCCCACCGGCGTGCGAGGTACTGACGGCCCGCCTGACGGCGCCCGGCGGCGCGCTTTCCGACGCCGACGAACGGCGGCCCGACACGGCGCGTCTGCAAAAGGCGCGGACGCGTGTGCACTTGACCGTGAAGCAGCCCATCCTGGCGGCAGCCGGCTTTAGCCGGCGCTTGCGGGGACCGAAGACTCGCTCATGGCCCGAGAAAGCCGCCTGAAAGGCGGCTGCGGGCAAGATTGCCCGCCCCACAAAATCGGCAAAACTTCGCCCGTCCTACACTGGAGGCCGCTGTGTTTCCCAGAGTGGCCATTGCCGGTTTGGGCGATCCGCGGTCTGGTACCTCCGCTATGGAAAGTCACTTGCCTCTTTGCGGTACGACAATGACCAACAGAGTCCCTTTTATTTAAGCTAGTCCCTGAGTGGATGTACTTGAGTGCGGGGGTTTGAGGGGTGTACATGTTCATGATCATTCGCTACTCCGATGGTTCACATTTGGAGGGCGTACTTCACAAAC
>JANYJN010000068.1 GCA_025358475.1 Candidatus Solibacter sp. | reverse complement strand
GGCGGGCTGCGGGTGACAAGGCGGGCGCGGACGCCGATCAGGCCAAGGCGCGGGAATTCCTGAAGGCAGGGGCGAAGTAGCGGCCGATCAGAGCCTCACCTGGGTTGAATTTGTCAGAGTCTGACAAATCGGTAGCGTCGAGGCGATGACGAAGCTGGATCGCCGCCGGAGAGCTGCTCGGCACTGCGCGATCAACCTTCCGACCGCAGTCCGCTACTTTATCGGCGGATTAGGGCGCCAGTAACCACTTGCGGCTTCGGATCCGCGGGCTTGGTGAGGTAATTGTCCGCCGTCATGTAGCCAATTGTAACGGCCACCACCAATAGCGCCCCCAGCAATCTCGGTGGACTCGGCACCGGTATATCCCACCAACGGCATCCCGCCCCTAGTACAAATCCCAGCAACAAACCAATCGCACTTTTCATTGATTACTATTCTAGCATCGCGCCGCACCCCCACCTCCCCGTGGGGGCACCAGTTGCACCCGGAGTGCCCGAACAGCTTGATGAATCCGAGGCGGAGGCATTTGCGGAGGAACAGGCACGAGAGGTGCAATGGCACGCGGAATAAGCCGAAGACGTAATCGTTGACGCTGCTCCGGTGGGCGCACCGTGTTCGGCGTTTTCCTGCTTTTCTTTGCGTCTCCGCGCCTTTGCGAGAAACGCTTCCTCAGTACCCGTTGGTCCGGTGATTCACCAGCGACAGAAACTCGTCCCGCGTCTCTTTGCGATCCCGGAACGCCCCCAGCATGGCGCTCGTCATCGCCCCCGAATGCTGCTTCTCCACTCCCCGCATCATCATGCAGAAGTGGCGCGCTTCGCAGATCACTCCCACCCCCAGAGGCTGGATCGCTTCCTGCACCGTCTGCGCCACCTGCTGCGTCAGCCGCTCCTGAATCTGTAGCCGCCGCGCGAACATGTCCACGATCCGCGGAATTTTGCTCAGCCCAATCACCCTCTTCTGCGGCAGGTAAGCCACGTGCATCTTGCCGTAGAACGGTAGCATGTGGTGCTCGCACAGGCTGAAGAACTCGATGTCCCTGACCACCACCATTTCGTCGTACTTCACCTCGTACAACGCGCCGTTCAGAATCTGCTCCAGATTCATCTGGTAGCCACTGGTCAGGAAGCGCATAGACTTGTCCACCCGCTCCGGCGTGCGCAACAGACCATCGCGCTTGGGGTCCTCGCCTAGCCGGACCAACATCTCCTCGACCAAAGGTGCGATCGACTGATCTCCGGTCCGCGGGTTCATCACCTTCACCACAGCTTTATTCAATTTCATCGGCTCCCACTTCAAAGATGTTCCGCGCAGTCTCGCCGATGCGGACTTTCTCCAGCTTCGGCCACTCGCCCGGAAACACTTGCTTCCAATTCCCTTTCAGCCTGCGGCAGATCTCAAACCCCAGATTTTCCGAGGTCGGCACCAACGCGGGCGCCACGCCCGCAAACACCGCCACCTCCTGGTTCAGGTTGCGGTGGTCGAACGGCAGCACCACTTCCCGCCGCACCAGTTCATCCAGCACCGCCGTGTCCACCACCCGTCCCGTCGTCCCCTCCAGCGGCCCCCGTACGCTCACTTCCACCAAGTAGTTGTGCCCGTGGCCGTAGGGGTTATTGCACTTGCCGTACAAACGGCGATTCCCTTCCTCGCTCAACTCCGCCGCGTGCAGACGGTGCGAGGCGGCGAATGCGTACCGCCGGGTTACGCGGAACACTCTGCCTCTCCGAAATAATCCACATACAGGTCCGGAGTCTCGTACACGCGGACGGCGTGCAGTTTCCCGCTCCCGCCGCTCAGGCTCGGCTCCAAACGCCGCCAGATGTCGAGCGCGATGTTTTCCGTGGTCGGCACTTCGCGGTCGAAAGGCGGTACCTCGTAGTTCAGGAACCGGTGATCGTAGGGCTCTACGATCTCGCGCTCCAGAATGGCCTTCAGCTCCTTCAGATCGAACACCATTCCCGTCACCCGGTCGCGTTCGCCCTCCAGGCTGACTTCCACCACGTAATTGTGTCCGTGGCCGTGCGGGTTCGCCGCCATCCCGTAGAGCCGTTGGTTTTCCTCGTCGGAAAGCCGTGGATCCCGGCAAACATGGGAGGCGGAAAACTCCACTTTTCGGGTAATGATCATGACTACTTTTTTCGACGCTGGGGACGCCCTCGGAGATACA
>JANYJN010000063.1 GCA_025358475.1 Candidatus Solibacter sp. | reverse complement strand
TGCCCACCTGCCCCCGTGCCGATCGGGCCTGGGCATTGCTTCTGCTGCAGCGCGCACAAGCGGAGCAAGGCCAAACCGCTGCCGCGATCTCAGTCGCCCTGCGCATCAATGCGGATTATGCCGACGAATGGGATGTCCGATCCGCCAGTCTGTCCGAAGCCAGCGTGCTGCCAGGGACTCAGGCCGAAACCCTTGCACTTCGCCGTGCGCGGGCTGAGTTCCGCACCAGCCTTACGGAATCGCCCCTCAATACAAGTGCCGATTCGCGGCATGCCCTGTCGGTACTGGGAGAACTCGATCGTTCTCTGCGATCCGGAGAGAATAAGGAGGCTAGGTAATGCGCCTCAGACGCATCCTGCTGAATATCGCTCTTTCCACCACCTTGCTCGCCACTTGGGCCGCGCGGGCGCAGACCACAGCGACACCCGCGGGGATTCCGGACGCCACCGCTTTCGGAATGTACCAGCACGTCTTCCGTCACGTGGTCTTCCTAAAGAACCAGGCGGACGCCAAGGTTGCCCAGGGAAACACCAAGACCAAACTGCGTCAAACCTACCAAATCGCCGCAAACCTGACGGACGCAGAGGCTGTGCTGCTGGAGAGCACTTCGATCAGTTGCGTAGCGACGCTGAATGGGATCTTGGCACAGGCGCGATTGACGGCTCAGGCGGCGCCGCGCACGCAGTCGGCACCCGTCAGTGGGGCGCCCTCACCCGCGCCGCAGGCGGCACTGGTGGCTCTCCAGAGTCAGCGGGTGGCCGCGGTGCTGGCGTGCCGGGATGGTCTCCGCAGGGGATTCGGAAATCAGCGATTCGCGTTGTTCGAGTCTTTTCTGGTCACTCACTCTGCAACCACACAGAATTCGCTGAGGCCTATGCAAACGGGCCTTCAACCCACATCGGAGGCCGCGCCGGGCCCGGTGCGATGAGGAGACTAGAGACAATGAGACTTCTTCAAAGTTTTGCGGTGATGGCCGGTGCGGCGTTTGTATTCTGCGCGTCCGCGAAGGCACAATATGTGCAGGGCCAGGTGGACTTAACATACGA
Organism: Candidatus Solibacter sp.; assembly: GCA_025358475.1. Taxonomy (GTDB): domain Bacteria; phylum Acidobacteriota; class Terriglobia; order Bryobacterales; family Bryobacteraceae; genus Solibacter. The sequence continues at coordinate 4,978 of JANYJN010000063.1, read as the reverse complement.
CTCCTCGGATCAGACAGTACAGGTCTTTGCAGAGACCGATTGCGATACCGGCATCGCGGACAGTTATCAGATGTGGCTCATGGTTGACGTGTTTGCGCATGATTCCTCCGGCAACAGCGCCTTGGTCTCCCACAACCGGTGGACAGCCATCAATGGGGATTCGATGATCACGACGCCAGATGGACTATCCATTGACGCATACCCCGGAATCACTTACACCGCCACAGCGACGCACGGTTTCTATTTCACAATCACGGACCCTGCACTGGGAGTTGCGTATTTTGACGACCCTTACGGGTTCAGCGCAATGAGTCTATTGGACAACAATGGTCCGACCATGCGCGTTTCGCCGGAGATTCCCTATCTGTACTACGTTGTCCTCGGTGTCACGTTTGCCGGCGGGAAGGCGTTGGCGAGGACGCACACACAACTGCCACCCACGCCCCCAGCCGATCTGAATATCACCCAGGATATCGGTGGCAACACATACTGGATCGTTCAAGCTGGGCAGAATATCGTTAGCGGCAGTTGTCCTGGTGTAGATGTGGCGACGTCCTCCAAGAACGCCAACGGAACGCAGTTACCTTGCGCGTTTTTTGGTTCGGCGGGTGATGCAGGCCAAACACCCCAGGTACCGGCCATCAAGGCTTGGTATACCAACCTGAACGCAAACATTGCGTTGACTTGGGGTGCCGATCTTGCGTACAGCGAGCCAGGCAGCCACGGCTGCAGCCGTTTTGGCAGTTGGGTAACCGACGCGTACTCAGACAGCATCACGGGCTCGCGAGTGAGTCTTCAGAGTTCGCAGAAGTTCGATCTCACCTCTGCCCTGGGTCTGACCGGTCCAGGCATGGTCCAAGGCGGCGTGATCACTCTAACATACTCGGTCCAAGTTCCCTGGGGTCAACTAGTAGTTCCCATCGGCCTACCGTCGACGGCCCAAGCCTTCAAGGTTGGCCTCTGGGGGACGGATCCTTCGGTGGACGCCATCAAGAGCAGCATCGCAAGCTCGTCCGGCCGGACCGGTTATACGGCGCCATGGTGGGCCCAACGGTACTTTCAGGAGGAGACTGCGTATCACCAGTTCAATTACGCCCAGGGGCTCAGCGGCACTCCCAACTTCGGACCCAAATGCGGCTTCGGGATTTCCCAAATGGATCCGCCGGGGATATACGGCCAGACTGCCGCCGCAGCGATTCAGGATGTGTGGAACTGGCAGGCCAACATGGATGACGGAATCAGACTCATGAGGGAGAAAATCGAAGCGGGAAACCGGTTGTGGGACGCAACATTGAAAGCGTACTCACGTGACATGACCGCGAACAAGCCACTGCCGCCTTGCAATGTCAGTATCGGCTTGGGCTTCGTCTTCGCTGTTTCGCCAACTCCCGGCCAGCACTCCTTTTCTGAGGCCAACGGAATAAAGTGCATGGGCCAGTGCACTTATGGGTATTTAAACTACAATCATGCGGAGGGTTGGTTCTGGAGCACCTTCACCTATCAGGGTACTTCCCAAATTAACGTGGTAAATAGGGTCCTTTCCCAGTCTGTCCAATAGAAGGCCATGCCTATGAGATATTCTTTCGTGCTTGCACTGGGCGTCATTCTCTTCAGCCTCTTTTCCACATTAACAAGAGCCGCAGAACTCTACCTATTTAGCGCCAAGCGCTATTCAACGGGCACGCCCCAAGGGGATGGTCTTTCGATCAGCCTGAACCGATTGAGGGCCGGTCGCCTGGTTGCCATACCCCGAGGCGAGGAGCCTCCGAAGTTCTTGAACTTCGTGATCGCCGATTCGGAATTGCGGTTGTTGGTGATGGGTGGGTCGCTACAGATGCCTACAGAATTGCAGTTCATCTCCATGGACATGCCCGACTCGTGGACGAGCATCACGCTCGGCGCTCAGGGTTCTCTTTTCCTGGCGGACACGAACCTAACCGACTTGAAAGTTCGAGGGCCGCTGTTGCTCCTTCGGCTACTCGACGACAAGTTACTGGCCCCGACACAGGTATTCAAAGCCTATGACACGGGGTCCGGTAAATGGGCGGCGTTCTCCCCCGAGTCATACCCTCGCTTGAGGATCACAGGTGGAACCGCAGGCTATGCTTTCGCTGACCCAGAGGGCCTTCGGAGCCACGGAAACGGCCAACTAGTATTAGTGCTGATCTCCGGCAACCGAGAATTGCCCTTCGGCCCGCCGCTACCGCCCGCGCTTCGATACCCCACGACCGAATACCCCGATTTGTGGCTGAACGACACCGAAATGGCAGTCGTCTCGAATGCGGGACGTCGAAAAGGCGACGACAAAGTCGTCTTTCGCCTGCTGGATAAGCGTCGAAATGAATGGACGCAGTTAATCGTGCCCGGCGACAAGTCGTTCAACGTGCGAGCGTTCGGCCCATGGATGGCGGGTATCATCGCCGAGAGCCAGGAGCAAGATCCGAAGACGTTCCGGCTAAGTCCAGGCCGCAGGATGCCTGGCATGGAGGGCCTCTTCCGCACGATAGATGAATATCTATACCTGCCCGAGGATCCGTTCTACTCGCTCTACCGTCCGGGAAAGCTGTTTCTCTACAACGTCCAAACCCGGCGCTACTACGAGTGGGACACGCACGATGGCGACTGCGAAGTGCTCCTGGTGGAAGATGGCCAGGTTTACTACCGCGTGGACCAGGCCATCTACCGTGCCAAGATCGGTGAGAAGGAATTGGAAAGGCCCGAATTGCTAGTGGAGGACGAGGCGGTGCGGGGAATTCACTGGGCCTTCTTCGGACCGAAGGGCCCGGTCCAACCAAAACCTTCTCCCGGACGTGAATAGATTGTTGGCACCCTGAGTGTAGCCAAAGACTATTCGCCGGAAGAGGGCCGGATGTGTACGGATTTGGCGCTGTCGTGGCGTCCGATGCCGCCTACTGGAGAACGGAAGCGGAGTCGCTACGCGTCCGGGGCTGCGAATCAACATGTTGGCGCGTTGACACACAGATGCAGGGTGTCTAGGGTCCGCAAGCAGCTTGCGCGTTCCGGAGCCTTTGATGATGAACGGTCACAACGGCGAGAAGCAGGTCCGCATCATCGGACGTAACGCCCACACGCTGCCGCCCATATCGGGCAAAGGGATTGCCACAATCGAGCAACACGATCAACAACCTCCAAACTGCACGGGTGCGGTGATGGTGTCTGACCTGAAGTGCCAGATACGCGAGGAGAGCCATCCGGTTCTCCTCGCTGTGGTCCTCAAATTGGATCATCGCGGTGCGCTCGCCGTAATGCCCATCTTTACCTCGCCGTTCCCTTCTCGATCTCCACGGTCTTGGCCTTGCCCTCCTTCCGCGCCGTCCGCGCGGTGCGCGCACGCTGGCGTTGCGCGGCCAGTTCGTCGGGCACTGGAGGCTGGCTGGCGACCGCCTTGCTCGTGCGCGCGGCCTTAGCCCGCTTCTCCTGGATGAGGCGCGTCAGGTCGTCCTGACGATTCAGTCCCACGAGCGTGTACTCCTCCGTAATGGCGGTGCTTGCGTGACCCGCGATCTTGCTCGTCTCGATGCTGCTGCCGCCAACCTCCTGCCGCCACGTGATGTTGGCGCGGCGTAGGGAGTGCGGTCCAAAGCCGGGGAAGTCGAGGCCAGGGTCCTCCTTGGGCGCGCCGTCGGGCCGGATAGACCGCGCAGCCTCTTTGAGAGCCTTCCGGACGCCAGAGTCCCATCGGGGCGCGCCGAGATCTTCGTCCTGCGGGAATACCCAGTCGTTCGGTCCCTTGCGTCTGAGGCCCTCGATCCAATCCTTGTACCGCTCGGTCAAGCCGCCCAGCGTCAGCGTGCGCTTGCTTTTGGCCGTCTTGGGCACGTCGATATCGCCCCGGCAGTGGCGTTGCTCAATCCGGACGATGCCCTTGTCCAGAACGACATGCTTGATCATCAGGCCGGTGACTTCGGAGATGCGCGTCCCGGTGTCGAGGCACGTTTCGCAGCTCAGGAGGTTCGGCTCCTCCAGCCGCGCCATGACCTGCGCGGTCTGCTCCGGCGAGAGGATGCGCTTCTCGAAGACCTCCCACTTCTTGGGGAGCTTGACCCACTGGATCGGGTTCGCGTACGAGCGCGGGATGATCTCCCACTCCGTGGCTTTGGTAATGACTCCGCTCATCGCGTTCCGGATGGCGCACATCGCGTGCCAGGACGTGCATTCCTCCTGGAGCCAGTCCATGATCGCCTTAGCTTTGAAATCCTTGAGGCGCGTCTCTTTCCACCGGGGCAGCATGTGGGTAAGGCACCAGTGGTACTTGACCTTCGTGGTGTGCGCGATGAGCGGCCTGCCCGCCGCGATCCGATCGACGTAATCCGTCTTCCACAACTCCGCGAGCGGGCCAAAGAGGATGTCGCCCGGTTCCGCAGCCTTGGCCGTGTCCTTGGCCAGGACCGCCGCCTGCGATTTCGTCGGCGCGGCGTTGATCTCTGCCATGAACTTGTCGCGCTCCTCGCACGCCTTCTTATGGCTCATCGGCTTGGCCTTGTCCCGGCTCGGGCCAAGCGTCTTGAACGGGCGCGTCGTCTTGACCGTGCCATCCGGCTGGATCTCATCGAGCCGGTAGCGGAAGAACCAGTAATACGACCCGCGATCCTTCCTCTCGTGTACTTCCGGATGCAGCACTCTCGTCTTCAATTGCCTGCCTCCTGTCAACAGCGTCAGGAGGTTACCCTTGGTGGAGTCCATAAAGCAAGTCGCCTATCTTCAGTGATTTACGCGCAGCCGTGCGGGTTACAACGTGATGCCCAACGCATCGCGCTGGCAGACGTGCAACTGCTCGTAAGCGCGGGTAACGCCCACGTAGAACAACCGGACCACGGAGTCCCGATCCACGCCGCCGCGCCCGTACTGCGCGTCCGCAGCCTGCGAGAGATCCGGAAACAGATACACCACGTCGGCCTGCCCGCCCTTGACGGAGTGGATCGTGCCGACGACCACATGACCAAGGATGGCCGCCGTC
>JANYJN010000015.1 GCA_025358475.1 Candidatus Solibacter sp. | reverse complement strand
CGGCGGAACAGGTCGAGCAGGCTGAGTTTGGCGTCCGGCATGATCCCCATTCTAGTCCGCCGCCCGGCGATGAGAAAGCCGGGGGAAACGGCCGCGCCGCCGCTCTGACAAGCCTCTAACCCGGCAATCAAGATCGTCACTACCTTCGGCACTCGCAAGAAATGACCCGTGTTGGCTCACGAAAGCTGACCCAGCGACCCACCTTCGGCGGGGATGATAACGCCCTCCCTACCTGCGGTTTGCGGACTTAGGAAGGGCGTTTCTTGTGGGTCACTTTATTCGCGCACAAGTGGGTTATTCTTGGCGGGCGCCGAGGTCACTACAGCTTTGCATTCGTTTTCAGTCTCTGACGCATCGGGGCTTGTCACCATGTTTTGGTGTATGATTTAGGTGTTTCAAACCTTAAAATCGAAATTCTGGTTCCGCGCGGATGTGGGTTACCGCGCCTGCCAAGGCGCGGCGATAGCTGCAGATTTGAGTTTGGAGGTCCATATTGGGACAGTATCTGGCTTCATTGGAAGTCGATCAGCGTCAACGCCTGATATTACAGGCGGACAAACTGCAAGAGATGTTAGGCGCCAGCAGGCTGATCGAGCAAACGGTCGAAGCGGCTAGAGGCCTTCTCGACGCTCATAATGGCATCAAGCTTGTCACCCCGGTGAGCGGTGTTCTGCGTTTTCAGGCGGCCGACTTGCAGGAATTGGGCAAGTTCCTCTGGGAACTGCGCGGGAAAATTGTCGAGAAACTGCATCTGCCGAGCACTTTCACCATCGCAGAGGCGGACGGTTTTTTCAAGCCCTCGATAGATCTACTGGAAACACGTGTTCGCCGGAACAAGGATGCGAAGACCGGGGAGGTTTCCCGCCCGGCGAGCCCATTGTTTACACAGTGCCAGATTCAGCCGCATCTGAGTGCCAACATATGGACTCCCGAAGACTGGCGGGATACCGACACACGGCGGCGATCTCTGGTGAACCGCGAAAGCGCGCAGCGGGAAACGGAGGCCGGCAAGACCTTCAGCGAGCAGTTCCAGGATTTCGTAAAGCTTCAGGAATTTCGTAAGAAACATGCCACCACTGTGTGGGATGCTCTTCCCAAGGAGTTCGCGGATCTGGCCACCGGCGCCGAGGACAGTTACATCGCGTTTGTAAAGGCCGACGGCGATGGCATGGGCCGTCTGCTGATGCAACTCGATTGGGACAAGTTGCGTCCCGGAAATGGCGCCGATGCGTGTCTGAAGTTTTCAGAGGCGATCGAGGATTGCCTGAAACGATCGACCAAGAGCGCCGTGGACGATGTGACGAGCGATTGGGAATACCCGAAATACGGCCGGTTTCCAGTGGCGCCTTTGGTGCGGGCGGGCGAGGACTACTGGATCGTCTGCCGCCGGGACTTGGCGTTTCGCTTGGCGATCGCTTTGGGGAACGCCTATGCGGAACTAGCCGGGAAGGGGATCATTGAGGAGGCCCGGAGCAGTGTCGAGGGGTTGAAGGACGAACGGTTGACGCTGAGCTTCGGGATCCTGTTTGCAAAGCAGGGGTTTCCGTTCGAAGCCCAACTCCACATGGCAGAGGAACTGGTGAAAAGTGCCAAGCGGTTTCGCAGTCAACATCAGCCGGAGGCGGGAAAAAAGAGCGGTTGCCTGGATTACTACTGGCTGGAATCTTCGGCAAGGGAAGATGTCATCGGCTGGCGCGGTTCCACGCTGGCGATACTCGATGACGCCGCCCAGTTCCGGCTCTATACAACGCCATGGACGTTGCCGGAAACCGAGAACTTTGTGGATGCCGCTCAGAAACTGAAAATCGCAAAATTTCCATCGCGAAAGTTGAAGCAACTGGAAACCATTTTACGGTTGGGCTCGGAGTTTTCGCATCTGGCATTTGAGCAGTGGCGGTGGATGCTGCGGCCAGCCGAATGGAATGCCTTCATGGCGGCGCTGAAGCAGTTGCCCGCGCGATTTGGGATTGCGGCGGCAATGGAACAGAGCGAACCTTTTGTGCGAATGGTGGAAGGTAAAGAGATCTATTGGACGCCGCTGCTGGACCTGATGAAAGTTGCCGAAACCTTGGAGATGCACACATGAAGGACATGGAAATTACCTGGAAATGGGAGGTTACGACGCCGTTGCATATTGGCAGTGGCTTCAGCCGTGCCGGATTCGTGGACCGCTGTGTGCGAGTGGAGAACGGACGCGCGGTGATTCCGAGCGATGCCGTGAAGGGCGCCATTCGCGGCGCCGGTGAACAATTGGCGCGATGGCTTGGGGCGACGGAGATAGAGACGGAAGAAACGTCGTTTCCCAAGATTTCGGTGCTGCGGCGAATCTTCGCCCCCACCGAGGACCGCCGGTTCTACCGCTTCCGCGGGTGCATATCGGAAGAGAAGGTGAAGGCCTATACGTTAACCTCGACCAAGATCAAGCCTGAGACCCGCGTGGCCGACGACAACACTCTGCGGACAATCGAGCTGCTGCCCCGGGGCGCAACATTTCTCGGCAGGATTCAGTTGCTGGCCGGCGAGTGGGACGACGCCGCCAAGTGCGATTCACAAGACCTCCTTTTCCTGCTGGCGGCCATCGCCTCGACCGAAGGGATCGGCGGGAAGAAAGGTTCGGGACTGGGAAGACTACAATGCCTTGACTTGCGCGCCGATGGCCGGCCGTACAAGGATGTCCTGACGAAGATTGAAGTCGTTCAATCGCTACGGAAATTATTGAAAGAGGGATGCACAGATGCCGATCCTAAGAGCGCTGTTGACGCTTGAAGAGCCATTCACTTGCAGCAGCAACCCGGTGGTTAGCAATGAGATTTACACGGTCGACCACATCCCAGCGACGATCCTCCGCGGGGCGCTATATACAGCCCTGATGCGGGCGGGACGAAGCGGCGAAGTAGATACGTGGCTGGGCGTAGGCGCCCGGCCAATCCGGTATTCGCCCGCGTGGCCGGTCGCGACGGGCACGACCGTCCCGATGCCGCTGAGTTTTGTCAACGACAAGGGCGACAGCGGATTCGGCGGAAAGCACGGTGTGCTGAATCTGCTCTGGTTCGATCGCCAGGCGCTGCCGGAAATGGAGGGGCACCATAGGTTTCAATGGACGCGGCCGGCGAAGCGCTGGCTGGTGGTGGATTCGACGTCGAACCCGGTGGGCGGCCATTCGGTGGAAACGAAATCCCATATGCACGTCGGCCTGCACTATGAGCGGCAGGCGAGCCGGCAGGGTGCGTTGTTTTCGCGGTCGGTGATTTCGGCTGGAGCGCAGTTCGGATTTTGGATTGACGATCCCGGTGGGAGGTTGCAGGACCTTCCTTCCACCGTGTACCTGGGCAAACGGCGGTCGGCGGGCAACGGAGAGGCTACGCTGCGGCTCGATTCCACCGGTGCGGCGTACCAGAAAGGGACTGGCGCACAGAACGAGTACATGGTGCATTTCCTTTCGGATTGTCTGGTGGCGGCGGAGCGCGGCGGGTGGGAAGTGGGTCTTGGGGAATCGGGGTGGGGGCGTCTATTGGGCGCAAAGGCGGCAGGGTTGAAGGTGACGGGGCGCTCGACGCACCGGCAAGTATTTGGATGGTCGAACACGTGGGGCCGGCCGCGAGAACCGGTGACGGCAATTGCCGCCGGCTCGGTGTTTCGCATTACAACGGAGGAAGATGTGGCGGAGCGTTTTGCGGATTGGGAGACAAACGGCCTGGGCGCGCGCACCGAAGAGGGCTTCGGGTGGATCGCGGTGAACCCGCAATGGCTGTTCTCCGGAAGGGATGCGAAGGCGTTCGGCAAAGGAACCGATGGTGGCGGTCCGGTGGATGGCCAACCACCGCCGGTATGGCCGGGGCTGGAGGCGATTCCGCGAGACGAGGCACGCGGGCTGGTGCCGATGGCGCGCGCGGCCGCTTCGGTGCAGGACTCCAGAAAGCTGGCGGAACTGGCCTCCCTCGCAGGGCGATCGCCGGCAGTGAACACGGTAACGGACTACGTGAAGGAGATGGCGGGGCGAAAGCACGCGCGCCGCTGGGACGATGTTCAGAAGTCGCTCCAAAAACACGGAGTGCTGGGGATCGACAACATCGTAAAACTGCGGTTTGTCTTGAGCAGCGCGGCGACGCTTTCGCATAGGGAGGAGGCGCAATGAGCCACGGATATCGTCCTTACCGGATCGAGGTACTGGGCACGCTGGTTCCCAAGACGGCGTTCCACGTCGGGTCGGGACAGAGTTTTCACGCCTCCTCGGATTCTCCGCTGTTGCGCGAAGCCAACGATCCGGGTGGAGAATTGTACCTGCCGGGATCGAGCCTGCGCGGAGTGCTGCGGAGCCATCTTGAGCGTGAGAAGGAGTTGCTGGGTTGCACCCAAAACGACATCGACGGTTTCTTCGGCATCGCCGCCCGGGATCAGAGTACGTACGGGCGCTTCCAGATTTCGGATGCCTACGCTAAGGGTACCGTAGCGGAGCTGCGGGATCACGTCCGGATTCGCGAGCAATGGGGTGCGGCGGATTCCGGCGCGAAATTCGATTTGGAGACGGGTTTCTCAGAGAAGGGTTTCCAGTTTGAGGCAGTGTATGAAGGCGATGGCCCGAAAGACGGCGAGATGCGGTTGTTCCATGAGGCGCTGCGGTACTTGGGGTCCGAGGGATTCCGCACGGGAGCGAAATCCGCCTGGGGTCTAGGGCGAATGCAGATGCAGGAGAATTTCGAGGTTCGGCAGTTCGACCGGGGAACCGACGAAGGGCTGCTCGCGTATCTGGAGTGGCGATTGAAGGGGAGCAAGCCGCCGTCGGGCCTTCCCAAAGTGAAAATGGGGGCTCCGAAAGCCGGGCCGGACGCGTGGAACACCATCACGCTGAATCTGCAATTGCAGTTCGAGGGGCCGGTGCTGGTGAAATCGGCAGTTCCGGCGTCGGGCGATGCGCAGGATTCGGTTGCCGGGGATCCGTCGACATATTGGAAACGGGCGCAGGCGAATGCGGACGGAACCTTCGTTACCACTGTCGATCCGGCGATGAAGCGGTTCTACCTACCCGGCTCGTCTCTGCGTGGCGTCCTGCGGCACGAAGCGATCTGGATCGCCGGCGCCGATGGACTCAAGAAAGACCTCGATCTGCTGTTTGGCACCGCGAATGAGACTGGTGGCGGGGCCGCCGGGAGACTGGAGATCGAAGACGGATATCTGGTGGGTGACGCGCGCATCGTGGCGCTCGACCACGTTGCCATCGACCGCATCGTGCAGGGGGCTGCCGACGGGAAGAAGTTCGACGCGGCGGCTCTCGAAAGTCCGAAATTTTCGGTGCGCCTGGTGATGCGCTTCGAGAAGGGGAACGCTCATCTGGTGCGCTGGCTGCGGGCGTTGTGGTTTCAGATGCAGGAGGGACGGCTGTGGGCGGGTTCGGGGAGCGCGCGCGGGTACGGGTTGATCCGGACGGCGACGGTTACAGGGGCGGCGGTGGACGTTGTGGACGATCTCGGATGGAAACCCGAGGGGTGGGCCGCGACGCCGCGGAACGGGCGGTGTGTCTATGTGGGGACATCCATGGATCCTTTGTGGGCGTGCATCTCAAAGGAGAAGGCCGCATGAACACGGTCACGGTTCAGATCAAAGAGCACGAGTGTGCCTCATTCGAGATTGCGAAGACGAAGGCGGAAGAGTTGGCCGCAACGATCCGGGTTCCCAATGGCACCTGGGTAATCAGCCAGAGCCTGGCGGAGGACATCGTCTTTGTGGAATTCACCGGCGAGATGCCGGCTAATTTCACGCGCAGCATCGCGGGACGGGTGTTCAGCGAGAAGGGCGAACTGCGCTGGTTGCGGGAGGGCGGCAAGTGCCGGATGTGGCTGATCGAAGAGTGCGCCGGCGGCACGCGCTACCGGCGGCGTGAGGAGCGTTACTACCTTTGGGGCATACGGACGGCGGACGGGACGTTCACGGAGAACCGCACCGGCGACAGGTTGTTCCGGTATCCGCTGCCGAAGGGCGTCGTCATCACGGTGGATGAACGCGCGTATATCGAAGTGGCGGAGTATCTGGCGGCGGCCCCGGAAAAGTGGCCATCGGAAGTTGGCGAGCTGGAGCGATTGCTGAATCAGCCGGAGATTGTGGCTCACCGGTACTTGCGGGTGGGATGCGGGACAGGGGCTATCAAGGCGAACCAATGATATACAAAGGCCAACTGCGCTACACGGACAGCGCGAAAACGAAGGTTCAATTTCATTATACGAAGGGCGGATTCAACGCTCAGTCGAAAGCACTCGAAGTCGAGAAGCTACCGTCCGAACTGCGGGACAAGCTGGCGGCGAATCCGAAGGGTGTCGGCCATGAGATGGCCGTTGACGATAATGGGCGCATTGATCTGGCCGCATCGGCCGCAGCGCAGGTGGCGGCGCGGAGGGAGCCGTTCCAGGGTGGTGGCGGCCGATCTGGGCAGCGCCCCGCGCAGCAACCGGGCCAGCAGAGAACCGTCCCGCAGGCGGCAAGAGGGAATCCCAACCAGGGTGGTGGCGGCGGAGTCAGGCAGCGCCCTGCGCAGCAACCGGGCCTGCAGAGGACCATCAGCACGGTCGAAGGCGAAAGGGTGCTCTTCGCTGGCGGTGGGGACATCTCGCGGAAGAACATCAATGTGACCGATCCATCCCTCGGGTTGCAGCCCGGGAATGTCGTCGGACAGGGGAACTCCCTGGTCCGATTGGAGAGATTCGGAAGCAGCGTGGACGGCGTGAATGACCAGAAACCCGACATCGACCGGAATCCCTACAATTTCGTCGAGTTTGCCGCCGATGCTCCGTGGACTGAGCAAAACCCCGACCTCACTCACGCGCATCCAATGGAGGGCCGGCTGAGCGGAGTGCTGCAATACGAAATGAAAACCAAAACGCCGCTCTTCGTGCCCGCGGGGTTTCCGTTCGGACGTAACAAGGAGGAAGCCGATGCGGTTCGGCGTCAGCCACGGCACTTCATGCGCATGACGGATGCGACAAAGGAGCTTCACTACGCCATACCAGGCAGCTCGATGAAAGGCGTGGTGCGAGCGGAGGTCGAGGCTCTGAGCAACAGCCGCCTGGGTGTGCTGCTCGACGCGGATTTCTTCGCCATGCCGATTCCCTACCGGCGCAGGTCGTTTGAGGCGGGCGTGGTGTTGGGACGCCACCCAACGAAAGCGGGCTGGGAGGTGCAGCCGGTTCGCGTCCTCTACATGCTAAAGCGGGATTGGAAACCGTTTCCCGCTCCCGGCACACCTGTCGGATATAACGCCAGGCGGGACGGCCACAAGGACTATGCTCGTCCCAATCCGACGGGCACGCGGCACGTCCGCAAGTATCTCGCGGGCCTGGCAGTTGCCGAGACCAACAAACCCTACGGCGGTCTGATTGTGGACACCCCTCGTCCGCCGATCTTCCTGTCGGATAGTTGCGTGGAAGAATATGTCGAGAACTTGAAGCATCCACATTACGAGAACCACCCAAACAATGCCAAGACGGGATTCTACAGCAACATCAAGGCGTCGATTCTGAAGGAACCGCTCAAGGCAGACGACTTGATCTACTACACAGAGGAAGCGGGGAAGATAACGACCTTCGGCAAGAACATCAACTACCTCTGGCCGTCCTCAAGAAGCGTCACCGATCTGTGTGGCAAGTTTCAGGTACCGAAGTCCAAGGACCGCAAACACGAAATTCTCGGGCTGTCCGATCCGCTTTCCATGGCGGAGCGCCTCTTTGGATTCTCAGGCGCTCACATCAAGGACAAGGACAAGGACAGTCACCCGTTCCGCGGCTTGCTACGGTTCGAGACCGCATGGGGTCCGAAGGCTGCGACCTACGAGGAAGAGAAGCTGTGGCCGGCGCTGACGCGTGAGACGCCCGCCACTGCGCAAGCGGCGGCCGGATGGAAGATCGAGCTTGCGCCGCTGACGGGTCCGGAGACGCGGGCCAAGTCCCGGCCTCTGTACTTGCAGCCGGGAGCGGACGGAAACTCGGCTAGTTGGGAGGATAATCCGGCGCCAAAGCTGCGCGGACGGAAGTTCTACTGGCCGCAGTCCGCTTGCCACAGCGCGGGCAAGATCTGGAAGTTTCACTTGAAGGACGCCGCGCATGTGGCATCGCAATTGCCACCCCCGGTTTATGCGCTGAAAGAAGAAACGAGTTTTAAAGGCAAGGTTCATTTTCGCAATCTCGCGCCGGAAGAATTGGGCGCCCTGATCTTCGCCCTGGAAGGCGCCGACGACGGCAAGGGATACAACCACACGCTCCGGATCGGAAAGGGAAAGCCCCGAGGATTGGGAAACGTGGAATGCAAGGTAGTGAAGATCGATTTGGACGCCGATCCGCGCCTTCTGTTGGATGGCAAGTGGGCCAGCGCGGACGGTGACGGCAAGGCGCACGTGGAAAAATTCCAGGCCTGGGTAAAGGAAAAGGCGGGAAGCGAATTCTGGGAAGCGGAATACATTAAGAGTTACCGCCATCTGCATCATTGGCAGGAAGGCTCCCAGGTCCGCTATTATCCGATCAATTTCGCCGACTACGGATGGTTGCCCCACGACGCGAAAGGCAACACAAAAGGGGATCCGAAGGGGGATCGTCCGGAGGCGATGAATCGGGCTCCGTTCTGCCGGTGACGCCAAGTGACCTGGGGGCAGACGTCCGAGCTGCGCTCGGATTGACAGGCTGAAGCCTGCCCCACCACGGACAAGCCGGGAGGCTTATCCCACTGATCTGGGACGAACATGCCATTGCCGTTCACTTGCGAGCAGCTTTGGGAGGCCTGGGAGCGGGTTCGCGAGAACGAGGGGTGCGCGGGGTGCGACGGCGTGACCGTGGCGCATTTCGCACAGCGCGCCCATCTTGCCTTGCCCCGCTTGTACGAACGCGCCAACGACGGCGCGTACCGCCCCTTTCCACTGCTCAAAATCGTCGTCGAGAAGCATCCGGGATCGGCCGCCACGCGCACCCTGCTGGTACCGACGGTGGCCGACCGCGTCCTACAGACCGCCGTCGCGCGGCATCTCTCGCGCTCCTTCGAAGAGGAATTCCTGGAGTGCAGTTACGGGTACCGCCCGGGCCGGTCGGTGGACCGGGCCATCGCGCGCATCCGCAAGTGCCGCGAGTTGGGGTACCTCTACTGCGTTGACGGCGACATCCAGGCCTTTTTCGACCGCGTGGACCACGACCTGCTGCTCCAGCGCCTGGGCGAGCGGCAGCCGGGGGAAGTGCTGATGGACCTGGTGCGTCAGTGGGTGCGGGGGTGCATCTGGGACGGGAGCCACCTCCACCGTCTGCTGCGGGGCGTGCCGCAAGGTTCGCCGATTTCGCCGTTGCTGGCCAACTTCTTCCTGGAAGATTTCGACCGGGAACTGGAGAAGAGCGGGCGCAAGCTGATCCGGTACGCGGACGATTTCGTGATTCTGGCGAAGACCGCGGAGGAGGCGGGGGCATCGTTGGCGGAGAGCCAGAAACTGCTAGCGGAAGCGCACCTGGAACTGAACCTGGAGAAGACGCGGATTGTGGACTTCGCGCACGGGTTCCGGTTCCTGGGGGCGCTGTTCCAGGGCGAAGGGATCTGGGTGCCGTGGAAGAACTCGCGGGTGAAGGGGCGGCTGCTGTTCATGGCGCGCCCGCTGCCGCCCGAGTTGCGTACGCGGTTCGAAATG
>JANYJN010000003.1 GCA_025358475.1 Candidatus Solibacter sp. | reverse complement strand
CGGAGGATGGTCTCCACGCGCGATTGGTTCCAGATGAAGCCGCCCTGCAAGTGGGTGTGGCCGAAGAAGGCGACGCGGGTTTCCAGGTAGTCGAAGGCCTGGTTGGCCTCACCGGCCGCCATGACGTACTCGTCCTCGTCGTAGGGGGAGCCGTGGAATATCTGGAAAGTTTCGACGGTCACCGGGCCGCGGGGGAGCCCCCGGATGTACCCGGCGTTTTCGGGCGAGAGAACTTGCTGGGTCCACATGGCGGCATGGCGTGCCACGGGGTTGAACCACTCGAGATCGTCCTGGCCGGTGGAGCCGCGGTCGTGATTGCCACGCACCACGGCGGCGCAGCTCAGGCGGGCCCACTCGCAAACCGGGTTGGGGTCGGCGCCATAGCCGACGAGGTCGCCGCAGCACAGGGCGCGGTCGTAGCCGCCGGCTGACTGGGCTAGCACCGCATGGAGAGCCTCGAGGTTGGCATGGAGGTCGCTGACAATGAGATAGCGCACGGGGAGGTTGGGTTAAGCCTTTCTGAGCCGCAGCAGCGAGATCTCCGGCCTGGCTCCGATACGGGCGGGGATGCCGATGGTTCCAATACCGCGCGTGACATAGGCCGCGGCGTTTCCTTGACGATAGAGGCCGTAAACGTAGGGTGTGAAGAACCGCGCGGGGTTGATGGAGCGATCCAGAATCTCCACCGTGACCTGCCCGCCATGAGTGTGTCCCGCTAGCAGCAGATGATAACCCTGCCGCGCCGCCACGGGAAAGACGTCGGGATTGTGCTGGAGCAGAAGATTGGTTGCGCCGGGGACGACGAGGCGCTCGGCGCCGCGCAGATACCGGCTCCGGTCGCGCTGCGACTCGAAATCCAGACCGGCCAGATTGAGCGTGGCAGTGCCGAAGCGCAGGGTCTGAGCTTCGCCGCGCAGGAAGCGTATGCCGAGGCGCGCGGATTGGCGGGCGGTATAGTCTTCCGCGCGGATATAGCGTTCGTGATTGCCCATGCACCCAAAAACGCCGGCATCGGCTTTGAGGCGCGCCAGCTGGCGGATGCAGGCATCCAGCGGATCGCTATGGCCGCTGATCAGGTCGCCCGTCACCACCGCGAGTTGGGGGTGAAGGTGGAGCGCGGCATCGATCACGCGGGCGAATTCGGATTCGCTCAGGAAGGCGCTGAGGTGAATATCGCTGAGTTGCAGGATGCGCAGGCCATCGAGGTCCGGCGGCAGGCCGGCCAGCGGGATGTCCACTTCGCGGACGCGGAAGTCGGTGCGCTCAATGAAAGCGCCGTAGCCTACCGCGACAAAGGGCGCGGCCATAAGCGCGCCGCCGGCGGCATTGAGCACGCGGCGGCGGCCCGGGTTGACGTCGGCGTGCAGGAGTTTGCGCACCCACGCCAGCATCTGGTGAATGGCGAGTACGCCGGTCACGGTCAGGAAGTAGGTCAGCGCACCGGCGCCCAGAATGCTGCCGATTCGGGTGGGGATACGGAACCGTGCCAGCACCACGGAGAACGTGAAGCCGTAACTGACGGCCACGGAGGCGGCGAACAGGAATAGGGCGGGGCGAATCCAGCGGTTGGACGTGGCGGCGAGCAGGAGGCGGGTAATCCGCCACTGCACCAGAGCAAAAATAACGATCAGAAAAAGATCCAGGGGAAAGTTAGCCACGAATGGTTCTATTTTCTCACGGCTCTCAGCTCAACCAGGCATTCACGACTACGGCCAGGGCGGCGCAAGCGGCTGTTTCCGCACGCAGCACCAAAGGGCCAAGGGAAACCGGCTGCCATGCGGCGGCAGCCGCCAGTTGGCGTTCGGCGTCCGTCCAGCCGCCTTCGGGACCGATCAGCAGGGCGGCGTAATCGGCGCGCTCGGAGGGAATCTGGCGGAGCAGGGGCGGGGCGGGGGATTCGTCGAGGAAATAGCGGTGGGCGGCTGTTTCCGCCAGGCACCGCTCGAAGCGGACCGCGGGGAGGATCTCGGGAATGCGCACGCGGCGCGATTGCTGGCTGCTTTCGCGGGCGATGCGCGCCCAGCGTTCGCTGCGTTTTCGAGAGGCTTCGAAAAGGCCCTTTTCGGTGCGCGTGGCTGCCACCGGAAGGATGCGATCGACGCCCAGTTCGGTGGCCTTTTCGACTATCCACTCGAAGCGGTCGAACTTGATGAGGCTGGCGCAGAGGGTGATGGAGACCGGGGACAAGACGGCGGGGAGGGCCTCGAGGACCTGGAAGACGACACGATCGCCGCCTGCCTCGGTGATTTCGGCCAGGTAAGCCTGCTGGTTATCGGAGATCTCGAAGCACTGTCCGGGTTCGACGCGCAGGACGCGCGTGAGGTGGCGCGCTTCCTCGCCGCGCAGCTCCGCGGCGCCGCCGCGAATCGAGTCCACAAAGAATCTACGCCGTGCCAAACTTCATAGTGGCATAGTGCGCCGCGGTTGGGCGGACCCAGTCGAATTCCAACCGGCCGCC
>JANYJN010000774.1 GCA_025358475.1 Candidatus Solibacter sp. | reverse complement strand
GCTATGGCCATCGGTCGCTGTCCGTCGCCACAGGCGATCGATGTTTGGGAACGCTGGGCCCGGATGGCGGGCTCGCCTCCGGGGGGTGCGCCGATGGCGTCGCGGTCACCGGCGCCATCCGCGCCGCCTTTCAGATGGTGGCACCCGCACACGGCTTGCAGAAGCGCGGCGAGACGGTTCGCTCCTATCCGGTACAGGCCATCGCGCTGGGCAGGCAGGTGACAATCCTGGCGCTTAGCGGAGAGGCCGTGCTACCCGAAGGCGTCAATCCGCGCGGGCTGATCTTCGCACAGTTCTGCAACGCATCGGCGGCGCCGCCCCAGGATGCGCGCGTGCGCGCCGCCGTGCAGCGCGTTCTGGCCCGGGTGAAGTGATTTGAGGTTTCGTCGACCGCTTGCTGCTACGTCCGAGCTGCGCTCGGATGCACAAGGCGGAGCCTTATGCCACCTCAAAGCAGGCGGGGCATAGCCGAAAGTAAGGGTCAGAGAAAGACTGCGCGTTGGCAGTAGCGTTAAGAAATCACCGGGCGCCGCGACGGACGTGGACGGATTCTGGCGCCCCTCAGGTAGGAGTGGCTGCCAGGTTGGTGCTTCCCTGGAGGTTGTACCTGGGGCCGCCCCTGCGAGCGCGTCCGCCAGTGCATGGGGCCGCTAGTGCATGGGGCCTTCGGCGCGGTGGTGCTTCGGCCGCTTCATGAAGAGCAAGAACGGCAGCACCAGCAGAAACACGATCGCCATGGCGCGGAACGTGTCCACGAAGGCCAGCATCGCCGACTGCCGCTGCACCGTGCCCCACAGCGCCAGATAGGATTGGGTGGCGGCCGCCGCCGGGTCCCCGCCGTGCGCCATCATGGCGCTCTGCGTACTCCTGAGGAACGCCTGCGTCTGCGTATTCAGCAGGCTGACGTGCTCGCCCAGTTGGTGCGTATGGAACTGCTGGCGGCGGAACAGGAACGTGGTGGCCGCCGCAATTCCGAAGCCGCCACCCAGATTGCGCATCAGGTTGAACATGCTGGTGGCGTTCCCCATCTCTTCCTTTGGGATGGGGTCCATCGTGGCCGTGGTGAGCGGCACAAAAAGCAGCGCCAGCGCAGCCCCCTGTATGAACTGAGGCCAGAAGATGTCCCAGTAACCGGCGTTCAGATTGAGGATGGAAAGCTGATACAGGGTCCACGAGGCGCCGATCAGCCCCACTGCCAGCACCTTGCGTGGGTCGAAGCGCACCAGCACGGTGCCCACCAGGGGCATCATGAGGAAGCTGCCCAGACCGCGTGGAGCCATGGCGATTCCGGCGTCGAGCGCGGAGTAGCCGAGCATGGTTTGCAGGAAAATGGGAAGCAACAGCAGGCTGCCGTAGAGCACGAAGCCGAGCATGGTCATCAGGAAGACGCCCGCCGCATAAGTCCGGTCCTTGAAGACGCGCAGTTGGACCACCGGTTCGCGCGTATGCAACTCATGCACCACGAAGAGAATCAGCGCCGCGGCCGATATTACCGTGGCGATCATAATCCAGTTGGCGGCGAACCAGTCATCCTCCTGTCCTCTATCGAGGATCACTTGCAGCGCGCCCACCCCCAGCGCGAGCATGCCGATGCCCCAGTAATCGATGCCGCGCTTCTGCCGGCCGATGTAGGGCGGATCGAAGATGAACAGCCGCGTCATGATGATCGACGCCAGGCCCACCGGCAGATTGATATAGAAGACCCACCGCCAACTGAAGTTGTCCGTCAGATAGCCGCCGATGACGGGGCCGAGCATGGGCGCCACCACAATGCCCAGTCCCCAGAAAGCCATCGCTTTGCCACGGTCCTTGGGCGGGAAGGCCTCCAGCATCACGGCCTGGGAGAGAGGCTGAAGCGCTCCGCCGGTAGCGCCCTGCATCACGCGGAATAAGATCAGCATGGGCAGTGAGGTGGCCAGCCCGCAAAGGAAACTCGCCGCCGTGAAGCCGAACACGGCAGCCAGCAAGGTGCGTTTGCGTCCGAAGAAATTGGCGATCCACCCGGTCATGGGCAGAATGATGGC
This sequence comes from Candidatus Solibacter sp., assembly GCA_025358475.1. Lineage (GTDB taxonomy): Bacteria > Acidobacteriota > Terriglobia > Bryobacterales > Bryobacteraceae > Solibacter. Next base: position 153 of record JANYJN010000774.1, on the reverse strand, counting down.
GTTGGCCACCAGGTAGGAGGTCAGCGCCCAGGCGGCTTCCTCCGTGCTGACGGAAAGACTCCCGGCGATGTGCGGCAGCGAGACGTTCACCACCGTCGTGTCCAGCACCTCCATGAAGGTGGCGAACATGACGGCAACGGCGACGATCCACGG
>JANYJN010000770.1 GCA_025358475.1 Candidatus Solibacter sp. | reverse complement strand
CGCCGCGGCGGTATCCTGGTCCATCACCAGCTTGACCGCGCCCACGCTGCCGCCGGAGATCTCGTAGCGCCGGAAAATCTCCGGCGCAATCCAATGCAACAGGTTGGCGAACAACAGCGGTGTCGCCAGTTCGTAGCGCATGCCGGTGAGCACGGGGTGGAAGCCCAGTACCACGATCTTGGGCTTGCCGGGCCGCGACACAATCACCGGCCCGGCCGCCACTTCACCGATCCTCCCGTCGCTTGGGGCCGCCTCGAACACCGTGGCCCGGTCCAGTTTGAAATCCTTGGTGTGCAGCCCCGCCGCGCCCGGATGTTCCGCGTCCCAGCCGGTAAATAGCGCCTGCTCCACCGTGGTGCGGACAGGAATCGGCGAACCCACGGCCGGCGGATCGATCCACAGGGAATCGGCGCGCGGCCGTTGGGGAGGAATGAAGCGGTCCAGAATCACCAGACCGGTATCGTTGGCGCGGTAGTCTTCGGGGCGCCGGTAGACCGCCGCGACGCGCGGCGTGGCGGCCAGCACCGGGCGCAGCAGTTCCGGCTGCGCCGAGTAGACAACCACCGGCAATACCGGCTGCGCCGGCAGTTCCAACTCGGCTTGATCGTCGTTGGGGTAGCTGTCATGCGGGGAAAGGTGGACGCCCAGCATGCCGGCGGCGCTGGTGCGGTATTGGAACGAGGCCTCCGATTCCGCCCCCGCCCCTAGCGTCAGCAGGCGCGACCCCGCCGCCACCCGGCCGGCCGTCCCCCCAGGTCCAAAATCGAGCGACAGTGTCACCGTGTGCGGCCGAACGCCGTAATTGCGGACCGCCACATAGATCTCCCAGAGTTCCGAATCGGCCCCACTGCGCCGCATGCCGACCTTGCGCAGACCGGCGTTTTCCACGTTATCGGGAATCGAAATGACGCGGAGATTGCGCGGCAGCGCCGTGGTCCCCGGATCGCGCGGCGCGGTCCGCCCCGGGCCGATGAAGGCGATTTCGCCAGGGCGATGCCCCTCCTGCCCCTGAATGTGGCGCGCGAACACCAGGGCCTGGTCCAGGTTGAGCGCCGTGGCGCCAGGAACGGACGCGCTGATGGCGTCCTCGATTTTCCGGCGGTCCACTTCGAAGGCGGTGGCGGGCGTGGCCATGCCGTCGGCGCGCACCAGCATGACCCGGTCGCGCACGGGCAGGGCCTTGAGATATTGCCGGGCCCGGTCGCGCGCCGCATCCATCAAGGTGCGGTTGGCGGAGCGCCCCGCCATCCAAGCCGAAGTATCCAGCACGATGACGTGATCGCGCCCCGCCTGCGCGGGGGTGCCCAGGCGCAGTTGACCGATGGCCAAAAGCAGGAGCGCCATGCTGGCCAGTTGCAGAAGCAGCGACCAGGGCTGCTGCACCCTGCGCCGGCGCGCCGCCACCGCCGGCTGTTCCGCCGCGATCCAGAAGCGCAGTGTGGAGACCACCAGCTTGCGGCGCGAGCGGTCCAGCAGATAGAGCGCCACCGATAGGGCGGAAACGGCTCCGAATACGGCGAGGAATTGGAGGAAGGAGAGGTTCAGGAAATACACGGCTGCCCTCCCTTACTCGGCGGAGCCGGAACCAAACGGGAGGGCGACTTTTCTGCGGAGACGCAGTTGGAGGAAACCGGGTGGCAACCGTCGAGCCTGTGTCCGTGCTCCTCTGCGCTTTCCTCTGCGTCTCTGCGTCTCTGCGGGGAATGGTCCCTTTCGATTCTCAAGCGATGCCTCGCACGCGGATCAGGTCGCCGAAGATGACGCTTTCCAGGGATTGCGAGGTAACGACGCCGGCGTACCGGCCGCCGCTGCGCATCGCCATGGTCTGCAGCGCGGCGCAGTACTCGTCGAAAGCGCGCGTGTACCTTTGGCGCGCGTCATCGTCGAAATCCAGTTTCATGCCGGCGCCGGTCTCGGAGTCGCGCAGCTCCAGCTCGCCGGTCCAGGGCGGCACGCGGTCTTCCTCCGCCCACAGTTGCAGCAGCATGAGTTCGTGGCCGTAATCGGTGAGATATTGCAGCGCTCTCTCGCAGCTTTTATCATCCAGGAAATCCGAGATGATGATGACCAGTCCGCGCTGCGGATAGGCGCCGATGAATTCCTTGACCGACGCCAGGTAATCCGTGGCGCCGGACGCCCGCAAGGCGGAAAGGCCGTCCATCACTCCAAAGATGCGGTGCCGGCCGCCGGTCGAAATCACGCGCTGCATCAAGCGGCCGGCGAAGCCCTGGATCTCAATGGTGTCGAGGCAAACCAGGCCCACGTAGCACAGCGCCCCCGCCAGTTTCCGCGCGTAATCGAACTTGAGCCCGCCGTGCGCCAGCATGGAGGCGCTGGTATCCAGCAGCAAGCGCACGGGCACGCGCGGCTCCACCTGGAACATCTTCAGGAAGAGCTTCTCCAGGCGCATGTAAGCGCGCCAGTTGACGGCGCGCAGGTCGTCGCCCTGGTGGAAGTTGCGATGGTCGAGGAACTCCTGGCCGGAGCCCGGAAAGCGCGACCTGTTGTGGCCCCCCACCAACCCGGCGAAAGACTTTTGCCAGTGAATGGTCAGGCGTTCGAGCTTCTCCAGAAAATCCCGGTCAAGCAGGGGAGCGGAGGCCATGAGTCCCCTATGCTACGGAGGTCTGGGCCCGGGCGCCTTTGAGGATGGCCTGGAGAATGGTCTCCGGCGTCTGGCCGTCGGCATGGGCGTCAAAGTTCAGAATGATGCGGTGGCGAAGCACCGCGGCCGCCACGTGCAGGATGTCTTCCACCGAGAGGTGGAAGCGCCCGCGCATCAACGCGTGCACCCGTCCGCACTCCACCAGGGCCTGCGCGCCGCGCGGCGAGCTGCCGTAGCGTACGTATTTCCGCGCCATCTCGTGGGATTCGGCGTGGTCGCTCTGCGTGGCCATCACCAGATCGATGGCGAAATCGCGCACGTGCGGAGCCACCAGCACTTGGCGGCATACCTGGCGCACCTGGTGAATCTCCTGGCGATCCATCACCGGCGACGGCACTTCCTCCTGGCGCGCAATGGTCCGTTCCACGATGCGGCTCAACTCCTCGCGGCTCGGGTAGGTCACCAGGATCTTCATCAGGAAGCGGTCGAGCTGGGCCTCAGGGAGCGGATAGGTGCCTTCCATTTCGATGGGATTCTGCGTGGCCATCACCAGAAACGGCGCTTCCAACTCGTGCGTCGTGGTGCCAGAGGTCACGGTGCGCTCCTGCATCGCCTCCAGCAGGGCGGATTGCGTCTTGGGCGTGGCGCGATTGATTTCGTCGGCCAGCACCAGATTGGCGAAGATCGGACCGTACTGGAACCGCAATGTCTTGCCGCCGCGTTCGTCGCTCTCCATGATCATGCTGCCCACGATATCGGCGGGCATCAGGTCCGGCGTGAACTGAATGCGCGAGTATTTGAGCTGGAGTGCGCGCGCCAGGGTGCGCAGCAACGTGGTCTTGCCGAGGCCCGGAACCCCTTCCAACAGAACATGGCCGCCGGAAAGCAGACAAATCAGCACGCCTTCTACTACGTCGTCCTGGCCAACGATGATTTTGGCGATTTCCCGGCGCACGGCGTTCAACCGGTCGATGGCATTCTGGAGAGTCGTTTCGGAGCCCACGTTTTTCATTGTAGATTAGCGGACGGCCAGCCACGGAATCGGCCAAGCGGGAAATCGGGCGGAGGCAGAGAATCGATCCGGCGGGGTCCGATCCAGCGGGGTCTTACCCTTCCATCTGAAGGCGGTTCGGCTCGCCCATTTGGCCGACCAGTACCCTCAGCACCGAAGCCATCTCAGAGAGCGCCCGGCGGGATTGTTGCGGCGCTATGGTGCGCGTCAGATGCGACCAGAAGCGCATCAGTTGGTAGTCCAGCACCAGCAGCTTGTTCTCGATGGATGCCAGTTCCAGGTCGGTGGCGTGCTCGATGATGTACGTGACCACGCGGTAGTCGCGTTCCAGGGCGCGCTCCAGGGGAGCCAGGTCGGCTTCGGTCTTTAGGCGCTGCATCACGGAAAAGGCACTGAAACGCTGGTCGGCAACGGTAAACAAGGCGGAGCGTTCCTGGACGCCGCGCAGCAACATGACGCAGCTATAGCGCAGCCAGTAGGCCAACAGAACCACCGAAATGGCGATGATGAGAACGCTGGAAACCATATAGAGCCAGACTAATCGATAAAAACTGTAGTACTAGACCGTTCATATCGAGTCTAGCATCGTGCAAAAGTTCGATGCAACAAATTCTAGGGGCAAATTTCTTCACGAATGCCGAATTTGCTTACGTGAGATCACAGTTAAATCTGCGCCAGCGCCCGCGCCACATCCCTCCCAGGGTACTCATAATCCTGCAATTGCCCGGTGAGATAACTCTCGTAGGAAGCGAGATCGAAGTGACCGTGCCCGCTGAGGCAGAACAGGATGGTGCGCGGCCGCCCTTCCTCGCGGGCGAGCAGCGCTTCGTCCACCGCGGCGCGGATGGCGTGCGACGATTCCGGCGCCGGCAGAATTCCCTCGGTGCGCGCGAAAGCCACCGCGGCTTCGAACACCGGCAGTTGGGAGTACGACTTAGCCTCGATCTGACCGAGTTTGAGCAGGTGACTCATCAGCGGCGAGGCGCCGTGATAGCGCAATCCGCCGGCGTGAATTCCGGGCGGCACAAAATCGTGGCCCAGGGTGTACATCTTGATCAGCGGCGTCAGTTTGGCGGTATCGCCGAAATCGTAGGCCAGGATCCCCTTGGTCAAACTAGGGCAGGCGGACGGCTCCACGGCGACGATCCGGGGACCTTTGCCGGCTAGCCGGTCCAGTACGTAGGGCAGGGCGAGGCCGGCGAAATTGCTGCCGCCGCCGAAGCAGCCGATGACCACCTCGGGTTCCTCGCCCGCCAGCTCCATCTGCAGCTTGGCTTCCTGCCCGATCACGGTCTGGTGCAGCATGACGTGATTCAGCACGCTGCCGAGGGCGTAGTTGGTGTCGTCGTGGGTGGCGGCATCCTCCACGGCCTCGCTGATGGCGATCCCCAGGCTGCCCGGCGAATCTGGCGTCGCCGCCAGCACGCCGCGGCCCGATTCGGTGTGGTCGCTCGGGCTGGGAAAGACCTCGGCGCCCCAGGTGTGCATCATCATGCGGCGGTAAGGCTTCTGGTCGTAACTGCAGCGCACCATGTACACGGTGCATTCCAGTCCGAAAAGCTGGCATGCCAGGGCCAGCGCGCTGCCCCACTGACCGGCCCCGGTTTCGGTGGCCAGCCGCTTGATGCCCGCGCGCTTGTTGTAGTACGCCTGCGGCACCGCGGTGTTCGGCTTGTGGCTGCCAGCGGGACTGGTGCCTTCGTACTTGTAATAGATATGCGCCGGCGTATCCAGCAACTTCTCCAGGCGGCGCGCCCGATAGAGCGGCGTGGCCCGCCACAGCCGATAGATATCCATGACTTCGCCCGGGATATCGATTAGTGGTTGGGGCGAGAATTCCTGCTCGATCAATTCCATCGGAAAGAGCGGCAGCAGATCCTGCGGCGTCAACGGCGCCCGCGTACCGGGATGCAGCGGCGGGTCCATGGGTTCCGGCAACGACGGAAGAATGTTGACCCAGACATCTGGAATCTGGCTATCGGCAAGGAGGAATTTAGAGTGTTCGGGCATGGGACAGACCACTATAACAGTATGTCC
>JANYJN010000742.1 GCA_025358475.1 Candidatus Solibacter sp. | reverse complement strand
TACTCTTTCCTCCCGGCGGCGATCTCGTAGGCGTCCACCATGGCCAGGACGTTGAGCAATCCAGCGGCCACCAGGAACTTGGTGCCGTAATCGTGAACGTGTCCGGCGGTGTCCGGCTGGCTGTAGCCGAAGCAGACGCTGAGCAGGTAGAGAATGCCGGAACAGACATCGCCGATGAAGCCGCCGGTGTTGATAAGCGTGGTCAGCAGATCGCCGCTTTGCGGTTGAAACATGGCGCCCTGCATCATCAGGCCGCACAGGAACATGCCGGTGACGGCGGCCGCGAGCAAAGCGCCGCGCCCATTGCGCTTGAGCAGAAAGTGTCCGCCGCCGGGGATGAACCAGCCTAAGGCAACGGCTGGGAACCATGTGCCAATGGGCGGCATGGGCTGTTTCTGCTGCAGTTCTTTTTCCTTGACCATATCGGTTTTCTCTTGAGTTTAGCAGCTTAGCCGTGGGTGCTTCAGCGTCTTGGGCAAACATGGCAAACAGGCGCAGGCCGGCGCAGCCAGTCACAGGCTGGGTCAGAGCACGGAGGAGGACCGCGGAGGCGAGCATGGCCGTGAAATATTAGGCGAAGCGGAATTGGCAGACGAAAGCAAAGCGCCTGCCCCACCTTTGCGTGCAAACTGCTTGCCGGTGGTGGCGCAGGCGGTTTCGCCTGCGAACCGCATTGTTTCATAGCTTCTAGCGGTCGCGGTTCCGATAGGGGGCGCTCTTCCGGTGCGAACGTCTATTTTCGACGTCATCAGGAACTTATGCCACGTTGCGAGGGCGCTCTTTGCGCACGAAATCGGTATCCTGGCGCGGCTCGCCGTCGCACTCGATGGCAATGGTGGTAACGGGTTCGTCGGGCGCTTTTTCGGGCAGACCGACGAAGCGCACGCGGAATTTCTCCTGCACGAATTTCACGCTGTTTCCGGTGGCCAGGAGACGCGCCGACTGTACCTTATTCATCAGGCCGGCCAGGGCCACGGTTTCGCCCGGCCAGAAATGCACGTGCATGAAAAGCGTGTTGCCTTTGCGCGTGAAGCTGGCGTAATCGGAGCGGCGCGGCTGGCAGACGTCGGTATCGTAGATGGACTGGCCGCTCTTCTCCATCCACTTGCCGACCTTGGTCATGATCTTGACCGATTCCTCCGGGATGGAGCCGTCGGGCTTGGGGCCGATATTAAGGAGGTAGTTGCCGTTGTCGCGGGCGCAGGCGATGAGGTTCTTGACGATGGTCTTGGGCGTCTTCCACTCGTCGTCGGCTTTCTGATAGCCCCAACTATCGTTCATGGTCATGCAGGATTCCCAGGCGCGCTTTTCGGCCACGATGCGTTGTTCCGGGGTGGCGAAATCGCCCTTCAGCTTATTGCGATTGTTGACGATGATGCCGGGCTGCAACTGGAAGACCATGTCGTTCATTTTTTCCGATTCCCAGCCCTTGGCGTCGAGGGGCCAGGAGACGTCGTACCAGAGAATGTCGATCTTGCCGTAATTGGTGAGGATCTCGCGGATCTGACCGTGGATGTAAGCGACGAAGCGTTGGCGCGCCGCCTCGTCCGTGGCACAGCGCGCGCCATCGGGATGGTGCCAGTCCATCAGCGAATAGTAGAAGCCCACGCGCATCCCTTCGGCGCGGGCGGCCTCGACGAACTCCTTGACCAGGTCGCGGCCGGGGCCTTGTTTGGGGGCGCAGTAATCGGTGAGCTTGGAATCGAAGTGGCAGAAGCCCTCGTGGTGTTTGGTGGTCATCACCATGTACTTCTGGCCGGATGCTTTGGCGAGTTTTGCCCAATCGCGCGCCGCGTTCGGCTGGGGCTTGAAGCGTTGGGCGATTCGTTCGTACTCGGCGACGGGGATGCCTTCGTTCTCCATGACCCACTCGTGGCGTCCCAGAACGCTGTACAAGCCCCAGTGGATGAACATGCCGAAGCGGGCGTCATGCCACCATTTCATGCGTGCCTCGCGGTCGGCGTCACCGCCGGCGGCGGTGAGGGTGCGGGTGGCCGCGGCACCGGCGGCCATGAGTTCGAGATAATCGCGTCGCGTCATCGTAATTTCCCGGTCTCCTGACAAGACAGCATATCACGGCCTTGTTTAGCGATAAAGTACGGGTGGCGCGGCCAAGGCTCGCGGCCCCCGCTACAATCGAAGCATGCGGTATCTGGTGTTTCTCGCGATCGCGCTGGCGGCACATGCGCAAGGCTCGCCCAAGTTTGGGATGCACGCCGAAGGCACACAGCCGAAGGCTTCCGCGGCGGAATACCCGGTGCAAGCACAATCCGGCAACCTGTCGATCGGCGCCGAGTACATGGTGCACAGCTTCGGAAGCGGCGAACAGATGTATCTGGCGGAGAACTACCTGGTGGTGGAAGTCGCGCTGTTTCCACCGAAAGGGGAACGCATCACCGCCGAGGCCGCCAGGTTCACGCTGCGCGTGAACGGGAAGAAGACGCTGCTATACGCGCAGAATCCCGCGATGGTAGCGAGCCTGCTGAACCGGCGCGACTGGGAAGCGCCGCGCGGGGTCGCGGCGGATCTGGGCGTGGGTGGCGTGAATATCGGCATGGGCAATCCGCAGGGCCGGGATCCGGTGACGGGCGCGCCGGAGCGCCGCCGCCTGCCCAATCCACCGCGCGCCCCCGATGCCGGGGCCCCCGGCGGGGCGGAACCAATGCAACGCGAGCACCCCGAGGAATTGCTGGTCCGCACCGCCCTGCCCGAGGATCCGCACCGCGGCCCGGTGAGCGGTTTTCTCTACTTCCCTTACGAGGGCAGAGCGAGCCGGCTGAAATCGATCGACCTGCTGTTCCAGGATGCGGCGATGAAGCTGAAGTAGGCCGGCGCCACACCAGTCGCGCGGGAAGACAATGCCGCTCGCACCGGGGTGTCGAAGCGGCTTGGCGAATCCCTTTGTGTCGATGTCCCGTGCGAAGCGGAGCTGCACTAGTGCCCGGACAGCTAGATTAGGTGTTGCCGCAAACCCGCTCGCTGAGGCTCGGGGCTCTGATGTGAGGGAGGGGTTGCGCCCAATAGCACAACTTCACACGGCCGGAGACCTGGCTAGGCCAATGGCTCTGCGTGGCAGGCGATTCCCTGTTTGGTACCGGCTTGGCCAGGGGTACCGTATGGATCGGGAGCGATCATTCGGAGCGGTCGCACCACTATTCATGCCGCAGTGCAATGCCGGGTTCTACGCGGCTCGCCCGGCGCGCCGGAATGGCGGCGGCGAGCAAGGCCACACCTAGCATCGCCGCGGCGGCAAACAGCATCGAGGCCGGGTCGCGCGGAGCCACTCCGAACAGCAGGCCCGCGATAAGGCGAGTCAGTGCGAGCGCGGCACCCAACCCTATCGCCATGCCGGTGAGCACGGGAACCAGAGACTCGCGCACAATCATGCGGACCACGTCGCCACGCTGGGCGCCAAGTGCGATGCGGAGGCCCACTTCCCGGGTACGCTGTGTCACGCCGTACGACATCACACCGTATAGACCCACGGAGGCGAGACCGAGCGCCAGCATTCCAAAGAAACCTGACAACAGCGCGATCAGGCGCTCGCGCGCGAAACTTGCGTTGACATCCAGCTCCAGCGTGCGCACCTGCATTACGGGAACGTTGGAATCCATGGCGCGCAGTTCGCGCCGGATGGCTTCAACTGGCGGTGGCGCGCCGCCTGCCACGCGCATGACCATCCGGCGGGCTTCGGCGCCATCGCTCCAACTGGGAACGTACATGGTGCCATCCGTATCAGGGCGCCGAACACCGTCATAGTGAGCGTCCTTGACGACGCCGACAATTTCGAGCGCGTTCTGCGGAGTGTAACGGTCTTCATAGCTGAGATGACGCCCAATGGGGTTGGCGCCTGCAAAGAAGCGGCGAGCCAGAGATTCATCGATGATGCAGATGTGGGATGCGTTGGCGGGAGCCTCGTTGCTGCCCCCGCTGTTGCGGCCGATCGCGCCGATGAGGCTCTCGCCTGGCGTGATGGCCGGTTCATCCTCCGCCCGGAAGTCGCGGCCGAGCAGCAGCGGGATTCCCAGGGTGTTGAAGTATCCCGCGGTGACCGCGTTGGCTTGAGCGATTGGTTCCGCGCCGGGTTTGGGCTGGTAGCCTTCTGCCGAGAGCGAACATGATCGCGTGTAGTTGCCCATCGGGGTCATGCCGGACAGACCCGCGGAACGGACGCCGGGGATGCGCCGTACACGGTTCAGCAACTGATCGTAAAACGTGCGCAGG
>JANYJN010000716.1 GCA_025358475.1 Candidatus Solibacter sp. | reverse complement strand
TTCGGCCACGCCCCGGGCAGACACGAAGCCAAACTGCGCCGCGGCGCCATGCTGCAAGTGGCGCGCGTTCCGGAGACGATTCGCGTGCGCGAGCACATCGAACTGTTTTCGAGCTATTACCCGAAGCCGCTGAAGTTTGCGGAAACCATCGCCGCCGCCGAACTGGGCGGGGTGGAGCAGCGCCTCTTCGGGGAACTCTCGGGCGGGCAGAAACAGCGCGTGCTCTTCGCGCTGGCCATCTGCGGCAACCCCGACCTGCTGTTCCTGGACGAGCCCACCGTGGGCCTGGACGTCACAGCGCGGCGCGGCCTGTGGAAACACATCCGCGGATTCGTGGCGCGCGGCGGCAGCGTGCTGCTGACCACGCACCACCTGGAGGAAGCCGACGCGCTGGCCAACCGGATCGCCGTTATCGATGGCGGCCAAATCGTCGCGCAAGGCACGCCCGCCGAAATCAAGCGGCTGGGCGCGGAGTCCGCGGGTTCGGGCGCTGGTTCCGGACGCCTGGAGGACGCGTTCCTCTCGCTGGTCGGGCAGAAGGGAAATTTTATCGAAGAGGTGCTGCAATGACGCGCGTTTACTGGCTGGAGGCGCGGACCGAGTTGCTGAAATTCGCCCGCATGAAAAGCTATTCCCTTTCCACGATTCTGTTCCCGCTGATGTTCTACTGCTTCTTCGGGCTGGCCATGCCGCCGATGGAGCGGGGCGGCACCTCGATGGCGCGCTACCTTATCGCCACCTACGGCGCGTTCGCCATCATGGGCTCTACGCTGTATGCGTTCGGCGTGGGCATCGCGGTGGAGCGCGGGCTCGGCTGGATGGAGGTAAAGCGCGCCAGCCCCATGCCCATGGGGGCATACTTTTTCGCCAAAGGCGCGGTCGCCATGGTGTTCGGGGCCATCGTCATCCTGCTGCTGTTCGCCCTGGGCGCGGTGTTCGGCCACGTGCGCATGGCGCCCACGCAATGGGTGCTGACGTTCGCGGCGCTGGTGGCGGGCGCGCTGCCGTTCTGCGCGCTGGGCCTGACCATTGGCAACCTGGCCGGACCCAACTCGGCGCCCGCCACGGTCAACATGATCTATTTGCCGATGGCCTTCATCGGCGGCCTGTGGCTGCCTTTCGACTTTCTGCCGAAGGCGATCCAGGCAGCGGCGCCGCTATTGCCCTCCTACCACCTGGGGCAGATCGCACTGGCCATCCAGCACGCCCCGGCGAGGGGCTCCATCGCCGGACACGCGGCGGCGCTGGCGGCGTTCAGCCTGATCTTCCTGGGCACCGCCTGGATCGCGCACTCGCACGGACGCGAGAAGATGTATGGTTAGAAAGCGCGCATGAGACTACTGCCCAAAAATGAGGACTGGACCGCCTACGCCTGGCTGATCTACCTGCTGTACTTTCTGCTGGCAGGGCCATTCGACCGCTTCCCCGTCACACTGGCGGCGACGGCGGTGGCCGTGGCGCTCTACTTCTGGTCCTACTGGATTCGCGGCCCTCGGGTGCTCGGGATCGTGGGGGCATGGTTTGTCCTGGCCATGATATTCCTGCGGGTCAATCCCGGGGCCACCACTTTCTTTGTCTACGCCGCCTGCCTCTATGGAAAGATATGGGAACCGCCGGTGGCGTTTCGCTATTTGGCCGGGCACGTGGCGCTGGTGAGCCTGGCGTGTTGGGCGCTGGGCGCCAATATCTACGTCTCGGCCTCGGCGGTGATTTTCAGCGCACTGCTGGGTTCGGTGATGATCCAGTATGCGCAACGCAAGCGCCTGGGTGATCGCCTGGTGGCGGCCCACGCCCAAGCGGAGCATTTGGCCAAGGTGGCCGAGCGCGAGCGCATCGCGCGCGACCTGCACGACCTGCTGGGGCACACCCTCTCGGTGATCGTGCTGAAGAGCGAGTTGGCGTCGCGCCTCTCCGCCACCCAACCGGAGCGCGCCGCCGAGGAGATCCGCGACGTGGAACGCATCTCCCGCGAGGCGCTGGCGCAGGTGCGCGCGGCGGTGCGCGGCTATCGTTCGGCGGGCTTCGCGAGCGAACTTCACCAGGCGCGGGAAGCGCTGGAGGCGGCCGGGATCGCGGTGGAAGCGCGCGTGGAACAGCCGCAACTCTCGGCAATCGAGGAAAGCGTCTTCGCCCTGGCGCTACGCGAGGCAGTCACCAATGTCGTGCGCCACGCGCACGCCACCGTCTGCCGCCTTTCGCTGCGGCGCAACGGGCGGTTCTGCGAGTTGGAGATCGCCGACAACGGGCGGGGCGGGGTGCTGGAAGAAGGCAGCGGCTTGAGCGGCATGCGCGAGCGCGTGGAAGGCCTGGGGGGCATCCTGGAGCGCGATGGCTCTAACGGCACCGTGTTGCGGATTCGGGTGCCGGTATGAACATACGGGTGGTGATCGCCGAAGATCAGGCCATGGTGCGCGGGGCGCTGGCGGCGCTGCTCACCATCGAGGGCGATATTGAAATCGCCGGTCAGGCACAGAACGGCCGCGAGGCGCTTGATCTGGTGGTGCAACTGATGCCGGACATCGTGCTGACGGATATCGAAATGCCCGAGGTGACGGGTCTGGAACTGGCCGCCGAATTGAAGCGGCGGCATCTGCCGGTGCGGGTGGTGATCCTCACCACCTTCGCGCGCGCCGGATACTTGCGGCGCGCGCTGGATGCCGGGGTTTCCGGCTATCTGCTGAAAGATGCGCCCGCCGCCACGCTGGCCAACGCCATCCGGCGCATCCGCGCGGGAGCCCGCGTGATCGACCCCGAACTGGCCGCCGAAGCCTGGACGGAAGCCGACCCGCTGACGGACCGCGAACGGCAGGTTCTGCGCTACGCCGGCGAAGGGGACAGCGGCGCCGAGATTGCCGGGCGGCTCAGCCTGTCGGAAGGCACGGTACGCAATTATCTCTCCGAGGCGATCAGCAAGCTGGGCGCGTCCAACCGCACCGAGGCGGCGCGAATCGCGCGGCAGAAGGGCTGGCTGTAATACTTTCCGAAAAAGCAAAACTTAGCCACAGATGAACGAGGATGAACACAGATAGAGTTCTAGTGTTATCCGTGTTCATCGGTGTTTATCTGCGTTCATCGGCGGCCTAAGATATTCCGCTAAAACACTTTCATCCGCAGGAATTTTCGAGGGTTCTCGCGGAAATCCTTGCCCTTCGCCTGAAGCTCCTTCGCCATTCCATCTAAGTTGTCATAGACGGCCGATGTGGTGAGCATCCCTCCGGCGTTGAACTGGTCAACCTGCCGGATGATAGCGTCCACCTGCCGCGTCCAATCGTTGTAGGCGCGACCCGACGTCATCATTTCCGCGCCGTGCAGGCTCCCGATGGAGCGCCGCAGACCGGCCACCTGCGCCTGGGCCTGCTCGTACTGCTGGCGGTCGCGCAGCAGAGTTCCGCCAGTTCCCTGCCCCGATTGCAGGCGCGCCAGGCTCTGGTCCAACTGGCGCAACGGATCGGCGATCTTGCGGTAGAGCGCGTCGGTGTAGAGCGCTTGCCCGACGGCCGTCGTGGTGTCGGCCGCGACGTGGATGCCGCGTTGCAATTGGGTAATCTTGTCGCGCACTTCGTTGTAGATGGCCTCGCCCTTGATGAACGCTCCGAGCGGGCTTTTGCCCTGCTCGATGTCGTCCAGCAGCACCTCGATCAGGTGCATTTGCTGCTGGAACTGCGCGAGGTCCACGCGCTCCATCAGGTTTCCCGAGCCCTTGTACTTGAGTTCGGCGCCCCCGGCGAGGTGCTTGGCGCCGGTTCCGCTGGTCACATCGATGAACTTATCGCCGATGATGGTATCGGAAGTGGTGTCGGCGGTGGCATCGTCGGTGATGCTGGCCAGCCGGGCGCGCTCAATGGTCATGGTGATTTTGACCACCCGATTGGGCTCATTGGAACCGGAAAGTTCCACCAGGGTGACCTTGCCGACGCCGATTCCATCCACGCGCACGGGGGAACCCGGCGCCACGCCGGTGGCATCCGGCAGGTAAAGGTAGATTTGAACCTTGGGCTCCAGCAGGGTGCCGCCGGTGAGCAGGACAGCCACTGTCCCTAAAATCAGCAGTGCCGCCAGAATCACGGCGGAAGCGCGAAACTTAGCCCAAGTCACCTGCTGAGCGGACGGCATTCACTTCGGATTGTACCGCGACCTCCCCGCGCAACGCAGGGTACAATGAAAGCGTCTGGAGATAGCGAGGTAATCGGATGTCATCACTTGGTTTCCCGGAACTGCTGGTGATCCTGGGGGTCGCCGTGTTGTTGTTTGGGGGGAAAAAAATCCCGGAATTGGCCAAAGGGCTGGGCGAAGGGATTCGTCACTTTAAGACGGCGTTGAAGGACGAGGCAAAGGGCGAGCCCGAAAAGCCGAAAGAGGACGACGTTCCAAAGGTCAAGATAATCTGACGGCTAGCGCAGCGCTTGGGCCACGGCCGTGGCGACCTTGGGCGCTTCGCAGCCCGTGGCGATGTGGCCGCAATCGCCATTCAGCTCCACAATCGGCGCCTTCAGCATACCCGCAAATTCCCGCGCCGGACCGGGGTTCACCATGTGATCCTGGGTGGCTACGATCACCGTGACGCCGGCTTTGATGGCCTTAGCCGCGCGCTTTGGGTCGCCGTCGAACCGGCGGAAAACATCCTGTCCCAGCATGGCCTGCAACTGGCGGTAGTGATCGTTGGTGTCCACCTGATCCAGTTGGGCCTTCCCGGCGGACGCCAGCAGGGCGGACATGTCCTTGCCCGCGTTCTGCCGTCCGTACCAAGCGGGCGTAGTGAGCGCCAGGTTGGAGATGTCGCTGACGGTGCGCATGGCGGCGGCGGGACGCTCGGTGTAGTCGCCGTGCTTCCAATTGGGATCGGCCTCGATGGCGTGAATTTCGGCCTGCCACAACAGCACGTCGAAGGGCATCAGGCGGGGGCTGCCGACAATGGGGATGGCGCGGTCCATGAAATCCGGGTACATGGCCATCCACTCGAAGGTCTGCATGCCGCCCATCGAAATCCCTATCACGGCGCGCAGATGATTGAGGTGGAGGACTTCCGTGGCCAGGCGATGCTGGCTCTCCACCATGTCGCGGATGGAGAAGCGGGGGAACTTCATCCGGGGCTGCGTCTGGCTGTTGGAGGGCGAGGTGGAGACACCATTGCCGATGGCATCCACCGCGATGACAAAATACCTGCCGGTATCGATCATCCCGCCGCTGGTGAAATTGCCGGCCAATTGCTCCGTGGTGCCGCCAAACCAGGTGGGAAAGAGAATCGCGTTGGACTTCGCGGCGTTGAGTTGGCCGTAGGTGCGATACCCAATACGGCAATCGTGGATGACCTCTCCCGATTCCAGCTTGAGGTCGCCCAGGGAGGCGAAGCGCTGGGTACCCTCCTGCGCGCCCACGGTCCAGACCACGGCAAGCAGCAACACGGTGTTTCGAAGCATATTTGGTTTATAGCACGGGTTAATAACAGGGCGCGCGGCCTGCTCACGTGTGGTGAGAAACCGGTGAAGATCCGAGCCCGCAAATTCGACGCCCGCTGCGCCCGTCACCAGCGATACAACCCCGCGGTGGATGGGCCCGGCGGCATCCGGGGGCCTGCTCGCGATGCGGTCCGATGTTTGAAATCTGGGAAGCGTCCTTGCATTTGAATCGACTGATCCGCCGTTTCGACCCCCAGCACGACGATCTCAAGCGCCGGGTGGAGAAGCCGGCGGCGGTGGACCCGCGCCAGATGAGTTTGATGGTGGAGTGAAGTGTGGTAGGACAGGCCTCCTGGCCTGTCCCGCTGGACAAATAGGCAGTTCCAACACAAGAGACAGGCCGGGAGGCTTGTCCTACGAAGACAACGCGCGGACCACGATCCACGATTTTTCAAATAAGCTCAGGCGGATGCGGCGCGAGAAGACGTCGTAATCGGTGGCCTCGATGCGCTCCAGTAGGCGGGAGTAGATGGCGATTAGCGCCCATAGGGAAGAGCGGCTGCGCGGATGAATCAGATCCAGCAGCGGCAACGACTCGTTGTAGTAAGCGCGAGCCCGCGCCGCTTCAAAGCGCATCAACTGGAGAAACGCAGGGGTGCGGTTGCCCGCGCGCAGATCGTCTTCGGTGACGCCGAAGCGGCGCAGGTCTTCAACAGGCAGATAGATGCGGCCGAGTCCGGCATCCTCGCCGATGTCGCGCAGGATGTTAGTCAACTGAAACGCCACGCCGCATTTCTCGGCCAGCGGGAGGGCGCTGCGCGTATCGAAACCGAAGATGTGGATGATGGTCAGCCCCACCACCGACGCCACCTGGTAGCAGTAGCGGTACAACTGGTCGAAAGTCTCCAGGCTGCGGGGCTCCAGATCCGAGGAAATGCCGGCGATCATCTGCCGGAAATAATCGTGCGGGATGCCGAAGCGGCGCACCGCGTGGTGAAACGCGGGCCACACGGGATGGTCGGCGAAACGGCCTTCGAGCGCCTCTTCCATATCGGCGCGCCATCGGTCTACGGCGGAACGGGACGCGCCCGGTTCGTCGCTCAAATCGTCGCAGTAGCGCATGAAGGCATAAATGGCGCACATGGCTTTGCGCTGCTGGGCGGAAAGCAGCACGAACGAATAGTAGAAGTTCTTAGCGCGGCTGCGCGCCACGCGCATGCAGTACCGGTAGGACTGATCGACGGTGATCGCCATCACGCCGCCCGCCGCCTGCCCAAGGTGGAGAAGGCCACGCGCGCCACCGAGCCGAGCAACAGACCGGCGCGCTCTACCCTGGAAATGGCCGGACGCGCGCCCAGCACGTCGTAGCCTTGTTGGGCGATTTTTTCGAGCACGCGCATGCCGCCGCGGCTAAACAGATCCAGATCGATCGCCAGGCGCCGGTCCACCATATCGGCCAGCGGCAGGCCTTCCAGGAAAAGCTCGCGCGTGCGGGAGACAATTTCGCGCATCACGGCCGCGAAGGCGGGGGTGAATCGCCGCGCGGAGAGTTCCTCTAACGTGTAGCCGTGCCGTTCCATGATCTCGAGCGGAATGTAAACCCGATCCTTGAGCAGATCCACGGTGACGTCCTGCCAGAAGTTGGCCAGTTGCAGCGCCGTGCATGTGGCATCGCTCAGGCTCTGCCGCGCGGCGTCGCTAAAGCCCGCGAGGTAGAGCACCAGGCGTCCCACCGGGTTGGCCGAATTGCGGCAGTACTTGAACAGCTCATCCCAATTGCGATAGCGGGTCACAGTCTGATCCTGCACGAAGGCGTCGATCAAGTCGTTGAATGGCTGCCGCGGGATGGCGTACTGGGCAACGGTGGGCCCGAGAGCCGCGAAGACGGGGTGAGTGGCGCGCCCCTGGTACATGCCGTCAAGCTCGCCGCGCCACCAGGCAAGGAGGCGGAGGCTTTCGGCGGGATCGCCCATCTCATCGGCGAGATCGTCGGCCCAACGGCAATAAGCGTAGACATTGTAGAAATCCTGGTGCAGGCGTTTGGGGAGCAGGAAGCTGACGACGTGAAAGTTCTCGTAGTGGTTGGTGGCCAACCAGCGGGTGTAGGCGCGGCCTTCCCGGGGCGACCAGGTGCGGCCCAAAGCCTCAGGCGAACGGACGAATTTCGCCGGGGGCAAAAACGCGGCTGAGCCCACGCCGGACATTTTACGGAACGATGGCCGTTTTCAGGTGGCCGTTATGGCTCATCAGGTGGCGCATCACTTCCAGCAGGTTAGCCAGCGGTTCTTCTCTATTGACAAACACCGAGGCGGTGATGTGGCCCGCGCAAATCAATTCGAGCGCCTTGCGGATGTAAGCCGGGGTGTGATGAAAGCTGGCCTTGCAGGTGATTTCGGAGTAGTGGAGCAGGGCGGTGTCCAGGTTGACCGTGCTGTCGTTGGGGCAGCCGCCGAAGAAATTGACGGTGCCGCCGCGCCGCGCCATGCTGACGGCCCATTGCCAGGTCTGGGGCTTGCCGACAGCTTCGATGGCAATATCCACGCCGCGGCCGTGCGTCATTTCGCGGATCGATTTCACCGGGTCGCTGTGCTCCCCGGCGACGACCAGTTCATCGGCGCCCAGAGCCGCCGCGCGATCCAACTGGGTCTGCCTCCGGCCCACCGCGATCACGCGGCAACCGCGGAGCTTGGCCAGTTTGACGAACATCAGGCCGATGGGACCGAGACCGACAATCGCAAGGGTATCGCCGGCGCGGGGAGCCGTCTCCTCAAAACCGCGCACTACACAGGCAAGCGGTTCCACCAGGGCCGCATCCTGATAGCCGACTTTGTCGGGAATAAGGTACGTATTGCGCTGCACGATGCGGGCCGGAATGCGGATGTACTGGGCGTAGGCGCCGTTATTGAAGAGCAGGTCCTCACAGAGATTCTCCAGACCGCGGTGGCAGAAGAAACACTCGCCGCAGGGCGCCGAATTGGCCGCCACGACGCGCTGCCCCACGGCGAAATTTGTGACGTCCTCGCCAATGGCGACAACATCGCCGGCCAGTTCGTGCCCGAACACGGCCGGGGGTACGATCATCCGGGCGTGGTATCCGCGCCGGAACACTTTGACATCGGTGCCGCAGGTAAGCGCCACCTTGACACGAACGAGGATGTCTCCGCTGGCAATTGTGGGAACAGCTACCGGCTCTACCTGCAAATGTTCCTTGCCGTAAAGCACAGCAGCCATCATGTGGTTATTCACTTATGACCACCTCTGTGGCTCAACGATTATTTTCAACGATTTAGGTCCTGGATGCAATGCCAAATCAAATCCTGAACAGATTTTAACTAACGGCAAACGATGGGAGATCAACG